>CAXTDH010000512.1:0-3182 GCA_964242405.1 uncultured Rhizobacter sp.
GCCCGGCCAACCAGTTCGTCGCCCAGTTCATCGGCACGCCGCAGATGAACGTGCTGGCCGCCGCGGCCTTGCCGGAGCTGACGCGCATCGCCGGGAATCGTTTGCCGCCGGACGGCTCGGTCGGCGTGCGGCCGGAGTATGTGCGGATCGTACCGGTCGGGCGCGGCTTCGCCGGCAAGGTCGAGCTCGTCGAGTCGCTCGGCTCGGATACCTTGATCCACACCCGCGTCGGCGCCGGCGTGGCGCTGGTGTCCCGCCAGGGGGAGCGCACGACGCTCAAGCTCGGCGACCCGGTCGGCGTCGAGATCGATGCCGATGCGCTGCTCTTCTTCGATAACCAGGGGCGCGCGCTGCGGCCGATGCAGCAGGCGGCCTGAACGTCGCGTCGAGATCTCCGGCGCAGCCGCAGCGCCCGAGGCCAAGCCAGGCCGGGCACCGACGCCAGGCCCACCACGACCACCACGACAACGATGCCGACCCCGACAACGACACAGCCGATGGACGACACGACCACCCCGAAGACCATCCTGCACCTCGGCCTCGGTTCCTTCCACCGGGCCCACCAGGCCGTCTACCTGCAGCGCCTCATCGACCAGGGCGACACCGCCTGGTCGATCGCCGGCGGCAACCTGCGGCCCGACATGGTCGAGACGGTGGCGGCGCTGCAGGCCCAGGGCGGTGCCTACACGCTCGAGACCGTCACGCCGGCCGGTGAGCGGCACTACGAGCACATCACCGCCATCCGCAAGATCATTCCGTACGAGCCGTCGCTCGCCGGCCTGATCGCAGTGGGCGCCGACCCCGCCACCCGCATCATCTCCTTCACCGTCACCGAGGCCGGCTACTACCTCGACAGCCACCACCGGCTCGACACCCGCTACGCCGACGTCGCCTCCGACCTGGCCGGCACGACCCGCACGACCATCTACGGTGCCCTGGCCGCCATCCTCGACGAGCGCCGGCAGCGCGGCAGCGGCCCGGTGACGCTGCTCAACTGCGACAACCTGCGCAGCAACGGCGAGCGCTTCCGAGCCGGCTTCGTCGACTTCCTGACCCGGCGCGGCGACGACGCGCTGCTCGCCTGGGTGCAGACCAGCACCAGCGCACCGAACGCCATGGTCGACCGCATCACACCGCGGCCGCTGCCCGACGTTTCGGCCCGCGTCAAGGCCGCGACCGGCCTCGACGACCGCGCCGCGCTGATGGGCGAGGCCTTCATCCAGTGGGTCGTCGAGGACCACTTCATCGCCGGCCGGCCCGCGTGGGAGAACGCCGGCGCCGAGATGGTGCAGTCGGTGCTGCCCTTCGAGGAGGCGAAGATCCGCATCCTCAACTCGACCCACAGCTGCTTCGCCTGGGCGGGCACCTTGATCGGCCTGAGCTACATCCACGAAGGCGTCGGCGTGGCGGGGATCCGGAAGATGGCCTTCGACTACGTCACCGACTGCGTGATCCCGTCGCTGCACGAGTCGCAGGATCCTTACCCGCTCGACCTCGACGCCTATCGCGATGTCGTCATCGACCGCTTCAGCAACCCGTACCTGCAGGACACCAACCAGCGCGTCGCCGCCGACGGCTTCGCCAAGATCCCGGGGTTCCTCTGGCCGACCTTCCATGAGTGCCTGGCGGCGGGCCGGCCGATCGCGAGCGTGGCGGTGCTGCCGGCACTGTTCTTCGAGTTCCTCGGCCGCTGGCACCGCGGTGAGCTGGCCTACGACTACCAGGACCAGGGCATGAACCCGGCGAGCGCCCACGCCTTCTTCGCCAGCGACGACCCGCTGGCCGCCTTTTGCCACGACCCGGTGCTCTGGGGGCCGCTCGCCGGCGACGCACGGCTGCTCGCGGCGATTCGTGCGGCTCATCGACAAGTACTGGACTTCCTCATGAACGCAACCCCATCCGGCGGCAACGTCGGAATTTCGTCGTCCCAGGGTTCGTCGTCCGATACGCCCGGCGAGGCGATGACCGCTCGCGCTGCGGAGCGCGGCACCGGCGCCTCGTTCGGCGGTCGCAGCCCTGGTTCCGGCGCCGTCAACGACCGTGGCGCCGGCCGGCTGGCCGGCCAGCACGCGCTCGTCACCGGCGCCGGCGGCGGCATCGGCCTGGCGGTCGTCGAGGCCTACCTGGCCGAAGGCGCGCGCTGCACGGCGGTCGACCTCGCCAAGGCCGCGCCGGCAGACCTGCAGGCCTTGCTCCGCGACTATCCGGAGAGGCTGCAGTACGTCGCCGCGGACGTCGCCCGGGCCGACAGCATCAGCGCCATGATGGCCGCCGCCGCGGGGCGCTTCGGCACGGTCGGCGTGCTCTTCAACAACGCTGCGGTGTTCGACCTGGCGCCGCTGCTGGAGGCCACCGAGGCCAGCTACCAGCGCATCTTCGACGTCAACGTCAAGGGCCTGTTTTTCGTCATGCAGGCGGTGCTGCAGGAGATGGTCGCGGCCGGCATCAAGGGCAGCGTCATCAACCTGGCGTCGCAGGCCGGACGGCGCGGCGAGGCGCTCGTCGCCCACTACTGCGCGAGCAAGGCGGCCGTGATCAGCTACACCCAGTCGGCCGCGCTCGCCATGGCGCCGCACGGCATCCGGGTCAACGGCATCTCGCCGGGGGTCGTCGACACGCCGATGTGGGCGCACGTCGACTCGCTGTTCGCCAAGGCCGAAGGGTTGGCGCTCGGCGAGAAGAAGGTCGCCGTCGGCCTGGCCGTGCCGCTCGGCCGGATGGGGCAGCCGGCCGACATCGCCGGCGCGGCGGTGTTCCTCGCCAGCGCCGAGTCCTCCTACATCACGGCCCAGACGCTCAATGTCGACGGCGGCAACGTGATGAGCTGATCGTCCATGACCACGACAGAACTGTCCGTCCCGACCGGACTGGAACCGTCCGGCGCGCCCGTGCCCGAACCGTCCGGCATCGACCGCGAGTGCCCGCGGCGCGAAGGCTTTTCTTGACCGCCATTGCCTGCAAGACCCAACCAGGCGCGCGAGCCCGGCGGCCGGAGCTCGAGCACGATTTCGTCCGCGACCCGGTGCTCGGTTACGAGCCGGTCGGCCGCTACGGTTATGTACGCTGCCTGGAGCATGGATTCCCGAACCCGCTGGTGCGCTGGCACTACCACGAGGAATACGAGCTCCACCTGATCACGCAGACGCGCGGCCGGGTGTTCGTCGGCGATTACATCGGCCACT
>CAXTDH010000513.1:0-3168 GCA_964242405.1 uncultured Rhizobacter sp.
GTGTGATCCGCTCCTTCCAGATCTCGGCGGTGTTCCCGCATCTCTCGGTGCTCGAGAACGTGCGCGTTGCCCTGCAGCGCAGCCTGGGCACTTCGTATCACTTCTGGAAGCCCGAGCGTTCGCTGCGGACGCTCGACACCCGGGCGCTGGACTTGCTGCGCGAGGTCGATCTCGATTCCTACGCCGCGCTACCGGCGGTCGAGCTCAGCTACGGCCGCAAGCGGGCGCTCGAGATCGCGACGACGCTCGCCATGGACCCGAAGCTGATGCTGCTCGACGAGCCGACCCAGGGCATGGGGCTGGAGGATGTCGACCGCATCCGCCAGCTGATCCAGAAAGTGGCCGCCAGCCGGACGGTGCTGATGGTGGAGCACAACATGAGCGTCGTCTCGAGCATCGCCGACACCATCACGGTGCTGCAGCGCGGCGCGACGCTCGCCGAAGGGCCGTATGCCGAGGTGTCGAAGAACCCGGCCGTGATCGAGGCCTACATGGGCAGCGCCGACGTGCCGCTCAAAGGCGCCCACTGACATGGCCGCACCGCATCTCGAAGTGACCGGCCTGCACGGCTGGTACGGTGAATCCCATGTGCTGCACGGCGTCGATTTCTCGGTCGCCGAGGGCGAGGTGGTGACGCTGCTCGGCCGCAACGGCGCCGGCCGGACCAGCACGATGCGGGCGGTGATGGGCCTGATCGGCCGCCGCCAGGGCTCGATCAAGGTCCGCGGCACCGAGACGCTCGGCCTGCCGACGCACGGCATCGCCCGGCTCGGTGTCGGCTATTGCCCGGAGGAGCGCGGCATCTTCGCCAGCCTCTCGGCCGAAGAGAACCTGATGCTGCCGCCGACGCTGGGCCCCGGCGGCATGAGCGTCGAGCAGATCTACACCATGTTCCCGAACCTGCGCGAGCGGGCCAGCAGCCAGGGCACGCGGCTCTCCGGCGGCGAGCAGCAGATGCTGGCGGTCGCCCGCATCCTGCGCACCGGCGCCAAGCTGCTGCTGCTCGACGAGATCTCGGAGGGCCTGGCGCCGGTGATCGTGCAAAAGCTCGCAGAGATGGTGCTGGCGCTGCGCGAGCAGGGCTACACGGTGCTGATGGTCGAGCAGAATTTCCGCTTCGCGGCACCGCTCGCCGATCGCTTCCTGGTCATGGAGCACGGCCAGGTGATCCAGGATTTCACCCAGGCCGAGTTGCCGTCGCGCCTGGAGCGCCTGCATGAATACCTCGGTGTGTAAGCCCGCCCGCTACCGCTCGAAAATAGACGCCGCTCGCAACCATGCGCCGGTGAACCGATGAATCGATGGAGAACCCGATGACACCGACGAGAATTGCCCAAGCCTGCCTGATCGCCACGACCACGGCGCTGTTCGCCGCCTCCCCCGCCCAGGCGCAAGTCTCGGGAGACGTGATCCGGATCGGCTTCATCACCGACATGTCCGGCCTCTACGCCGACATCGACGGCCCGGCCGGTGCCGAAGCCATCCGCATGGCGATCGCCGACCTCGGCACTGCCGTCAACGGCAAGAAGGTCGAACTGCTGGTGGCGGACCATCAGAACAAGGCCGACGTCGCGGCGGCCAAGGCGCGCGAGTGGTTCGACCAGCAGGGCCTGGACGTGCTGATCGCCGGCACCAACTCCGGCACCAACCTGGCGATGCAGAAGGTCGCGACCGAGAAGAAGAAGCCGTTCCTGTCGATCGGCGGCGGCTCCTCGGCGATCACCAACGAGCAGTGCACCGCCTACACCGTCCACTACGCCTACGACACCGCGGCCCTCGCCAAGGGCACCGGCCCGGCGGTCGTCAAGGCGGGCGGCAAGAGCTGGTACTTCCTGACCGCCGACTATGCCTTCGGCACGGCGCTGCAGGGCGATGCGACGGCGGCGGTGAAGGCGGCGGGCGGCAGCGTCGTCGGCTCGGTGCGGCACCCGCTGTCGGCGAGCGACTTCTCCTCCTTTTTGCTGCAGGCGCAGTCGAGCAAGGCGCAGATCCTGGGGCTCGCCAATGCCGGTGGCGACACCGTCAACGCGATCAAGGCCGCGAACGAGTTCGGCGTCACCAAGACGATGAAGCTCGCCGGCCTGCTGATGTTCATCAACGACGTGCACGCGCTCGGCCTGAAGGCGACGCAGGGCATGTACCTGACCGACAGCTGGTACTGGAACCAGTCGGCCGAGTCGCGCGCCTGGGCCAAGCGCTTCTTCGAGAAGTTCAAGCGCATGCCGTCGTCGATCCAGGCGGCCGACTACTCCGCGACCCAGTTCTACCTGGCGGCAGTGAAGGCGGCGGGCACCGATGACGGCGACAAGATGATGTCCCAGATGCGGTCCATGAAGGTCAACGACATGTACGCCAAGAACGGCTACATCCGCGGCGACGGTTCGATGATCCACGACATGTACCTGATGCAGGTCAAGACGCCCGAGGCCTCGACCACGCCGTGGGACTACTACAACGTGGTCGCGACGACCAAGGGCGACGACGCGTTCACGACCAAGGCCGAGTCGAAGTGCGCGTCGTGGAAGTGACGTCGCCGCTTCTCGTCTAGCGAATGGAAATCCTCGGCATCCCCGTCCAGGCCTTTGCCGGCCAGCTGCTGCTCGGGCTCGTCAACGGCTCGTTCTACGCGATGCTGTCGCTCGGCCTGGCGGTGATCTTCGGCCTGCTCGGGATCGTCAATTTCGCCCACGGCGCGCTCTACATGATCGGCGCCTATGTGGCGTTCGTGGCGCTCGACCGCTTCGGCATCAACTACTGGTTCGCGCTCGTCGTCTCGCCGCTGGTCGTGGGCGCGCTCGGCGTCGTCATCGAACGCACGCTGCTCAAGCGCCTCTACCGCATCGACCCGATCTACGGGTTGCTGCTGACCTTCGGCCTGGCACTGATTGCCGAAGGCGTATTCCGCTACTGGTTCGATGTGTCCGGGCAGTCCTACCCCGTGCCCGAACTGCTGCAGGGCGGCACCAACCTCGGCTTCATGGTGCTGCCCAACTACCGTGCGTGGGTGGTCGTCGCCTCGCTCGGCGTCTGCCTCGGCACCTGGTTCCTGATCGAGCGGACCCGGCTCGGCGCCTACCTGCGCGCGGGCACCGAAAACCCGACGCTCGTCCAGGCCTTCGGCGTCAACGTGCCGGTGATGGTGATGTTGACCTACGGTGGCGGCTGCGC
>CAXTDH010000514.1:0-3166 GCA_964242405.1 uncultured Rhizobacter sp.
TTTCGACCGCGACCGGCGTGACGCCCTTGGCCTTCAACGCCTTCTCGAGGTCTTCACGGCCGAGCTGGCCGTAGTTGGTCGAGTCGGCCAGGATCGCGACTTTCTTGAAGTTGCGCCGGCCGACAGCCTCCTCGACGATCATCGGCGCCTGGATGCTGTCGTGGGCGGCGTTGCGGAAGACGTAGTTGTCCGGCTCTTTCTCGAACTGCTTGGTGATGACCGAGCCGGTCGCCACGTTGTTCATCACCGGAATCTTCGCTTCCTGGAAGAAGCGCTGCGAGGCGAGCGCCACGCCGGTGTTGATGTAGCCGACGGTGGCGGTGACCTTTTCCTTGTTGATCAGCTCCTGGGCGATCTGCACGCCGCGCTCGTTCTTGGCTTCGTCGTCGCGTTCGACGGCGACCAATTGGCGGCCGAGCACGCCGCCCGACTTGTTGATCTCGTCGATGGCGAGCCGCACGCCGTCGCGCATGCTGACCCCCATCGACGACGAGCCCCCGGTGAACGGGCCGGCCACGCCGATCTTGATCGGGTCGGCGGCAATCGCGAAGCCGCTTGCCAAAGCGAGTGCCACGGCGGCGGTGAGGTGAGTGATGCGGTTCATGGTGTTCCCTGCAGTTGAATCAGACCGGCGAGCGCTATTTCGGAAGCGGCCAATCTTGGAATTGTTTCAAGGCCCAAAGGATCCGCAATTCGCAACACTGCTAGGTTCAGCTGCGTAGTTCTGCATACGGGTAAACGCGAGATCTGTGGGGCGCGGCATGCGCGCATCACAATTAAAGACATGAAACTGAAGGCCAAGATCCTGATGCTGGCCGTGACGCCGCTGCTGTTCGCCATCGCGGCGATCGGCGGCCTGCTGATGTTCGAGACGCAGCGGCTGGAGCGGCAGCAATCACAGGTGCTGGAGGATGTGCTGCTCGGCAACAAGCGCGACGAACTGCGGAGCTACGTCGCGCTCGCGCTCACCTCCATCGACCACCTCTACGGCGCCGGTCGCGACGACGAAGCCGCCAAGGAGCAGGTCAAGGCGATCCTGTCGAGCATGAGCTTCGGCGACGACGGCTATTTCTATGTCTACGCGATGGACGGCCTGAACCTCGTCCACCCCCGTCAACCCGAGCTGATCGGCACCAACCTGCTGAACATGAAGGATGCCGACGGCACCTACGTCATCCGCGAGTTGCTCGCCCGCGCCCACGAGGGCGGCGGTTATCAGCGTTACCTGTGGCCGAAGCCCTCCACCGGCCGGATCGAGCGAAAGCTGGGCTACAGCGTGGAGCTGCCGCGCTGGGGCTGGATGCTCGGCACCGGCATCTATCTCGACGATGTCGACGCTGCGGCGGCCAAGCTGCGCGGCAACCTGCTCGAGAGCGTTCGGCAGACGCTCGCGGGGCTCGCGACGGTAGCCGTGGTCGCCGCGCTGGCGGTGTTCGCGGGCGGCCTGGCGCTCAACATCAGCGAGCAGCGCCAGGCCGACCGCAAGCTCAAGGCGCTCGCCCACCGGGTCGTCAGCTCGCAGGAAGAAGAACGGGCGCGCGTCTCACGAGAACTCCACGATCACATCTGCCAGCTGCTGGTGTCGATCAAATATCAGTTCGAACTGGTCGGCCACCGGCTGGCGCACCCTGGCGACGCACCCGTGCAGGCGATCGACGGCGAGATCGCGTCGCTCTCGAAGGCGATCGGCGAGGTGCGCCGGATCTCGCACGATCTGCGGCCGGCACTGCTCGACGACCTCGGGTTGCCGGCTGCGCTGGCCCATCTCGGCAACGAGCTCGCGCAGCGCAGCGGGCTCGAGGTCAATGTGGTGCCGCAGGTTCAGGACGAACGCTTGCCCGAGCTGCAGGCGGTGAGCCTGTTCCGGGTGGCGCAGGAGGCGCTCCGCAACGTCGAGCGCCATGCGCGGGCCACCCGCATCGACATCCGGCTCGACGATGCCGGCGACCGGCTCGCGCTGCGCATCGACGACGACGGCTGCGGCTTCGACGTGCAACGCATCGAGCACAGCACGGACCGCGGCATCGGCCTGACGAACATGCGCGAGCGCGTCGAGCGCAACGGCGGCACGTTCCAGCTGATTTCGCACCCTGGCCATACCTCGTTGATCGCCAGCTTCCCGCTGGCGGCGGCATGACAGCTGGCAACGCGGCAGCGACGGTCAGGCTGGTGATCGTCGACGACCACGCGCTGGTGCGCGACGGCCTGCGGGCGCGGCTGTCGGTCGTGCCGGATCTCGAAGTCATCGCCGAAGCGGCCAGCGGCCTCGAGGCGCTGGACCTGGCCGCGCAACTGGCGCCCGACCTGATGTTGATCGACGTCGGCATGCGGGGCATGAACGGCATCGAACTCGCCGGATTGCTGCGGCAACGCCACCCCGCCATCCGCGTGCTGATGCTCAGCATGTACGACAACCGTGAATACGTGGTGAGTGCGGTTCGTGCCGGCGCCCGGGGCTACGTGTTGAAGGAGTCGCCGACCGAAGAGATCCTGGCGGCGATCGGCGTGGTGGTCGCGGGCGGCAACTACTTCAGCGCCCACCTGGCCCATCTGGCGCATCAGCCCGACCCGGCGATGCCGCCCCTCACGACCCGCGAGCACGAGGTGTTGTTGCTGCTCGCCCACGGCCGCAGCAACAAACTCGTGGCCCGTACGCTCGACATCAGCGTCCGCACCGTCGAGACGCATCGCCTCAGCCTGCGCCGCAAGCTCGGTGTCGATTCGCCGAGCGACCTGCTCAAGATCGCGGTGGCCAACGGCTGGACCACGCTTTAGGTGCTGCGGTGGGTCATTGCAGCCGGCGGGATAATCGGTCAACGATGACCGTCTCCGATCCGATTCAGAAGCCGCAGCTCGGCGGCTCGTCGCTGCCGCCGATCACCTTTCCCGAATCGTTGCCCGTCTCGGCCCGGCGCGACGAGATCGCGGCGGCGCTGCGGGCGAATCAGGTCGTCATCGTCTGCGGCGAGACCGGCTCCGGCAAGACGACCCAGCTGCCGAAGATCGCGCTGCAGCTCGGCCGTGGCAAAGCCGGATATCCCCAGGGCGCCGGCAAGCTGATCGGCCACACCCAGCCGCGGCGAATCGCGGCGACGAGCGTCGCCAAGCGCATCGCCACGGAGCTGAACACGCCGCTCGGCGAGGTGGTCGGCTTCAAGGTGCGCTT
>CAXTDH010000515.1:0-3164 GCA_964242405.1 uncultured Rhizobacter sp.
CTTCTACCGCGTCGACGGCAGCCGCTCGCGCGACACCGGCGGCACCGGGCTCGGTTTGTCCATCGTCAAGCACGTCGTCCAGCGGCACGGGGGCGAACTCGACATCCAGAGCGAGCCGGGCAGGGGTTCGACCTTCCGGCTCGTGTTCCCGGCCGCGCGGGTACGGTCGTCGTCGGTCGGGACGACGTCGGCTGTCGCGACGGTCGAGGCGGTGTGAGCCGAGGCGGTGCAGGTCGAGCGGTGCAGGTCGAGCGGTGCAGGTCGAGCGGTGCAGGTCGATCGGGCCTCAGCCGCGGCCTGCCCGGCGCTTGTAGATCGCCGTGATCTCCTGCTCGCTCGTGTTGCGACGCTCCCTGCCGAGCAGGGCCCAGGCCGGGCCTGGCGCGCTCGCCCGGCGCAGCGTCTCGAGCATCAACAGGTCGCGGCAGGATGACGCGTCGATCGGGCTCACCGCGTCGACCCGGTAGCCGCCGAAGTACTCGAGCGCACTCACCTGTCCCCGCGACATGCCCGGAGCGATGACGCATTCGCCGCGGGGCACCTGCTGCGCGACCCGCTGCACCAGCGACCGGTAGCTGCGGGCGTGATCCAGCGGTGGCAGCAGCAGTGTCATGACCAGCAGCCAGGCGAGCGCCACCCCGCTGGCCGGCAACACGAGACTTTTCCAGAGTGCGTGACGGCTGCGGCGGGTGCGCCACCGGACCAGCCACAGCCAGGCCACCGTCCCGATGACGGCCAGCACGAGCGAGAGTGGCGAAAACCGGGGCAGGTAGCCGGGCGATAGCCGGGCGATGTTGATCGCCGGCGGTGCCGGAACGCCGGTCTGCATGGAGAGGTACACCACCCAGATGACGATCGCGATGATGCTGAAGAAGCAGACGGAGAACCAGTCGATCGCCGCGGCCGTGCCGCGCTGCAGGGTCGGCAGCGCGAACGCTGCGAGCACCGCGAGCGGCGGCAGGCCGAGCAGCAGCGCCCGATCGAAACCACTCATCAAGGCGCATGCGGCGGTACTGACCGCGGCGATACCCAGCGGGATGGCGATGTGCCGGTCGGTCAAATGGCCGCGCCAGCGCCAGACGGTCCAGACCGCCAGCGGCCAGGCCGGCCAGGTGAACCACGCGACCAGGCGCAGCAGGCTCCAGAGTTCTGCCGGGTAAAGGAAACCCGCGCCGGGCGTCAGGCGCCAGACCCAGGCGCCGAGCGCCGTCGCCACAGTTGCCGCGAGCAGCGTGCTCACGGCCACCCATGGCACGAACCGCCGCACCGGCAGGTAGCTCGACCGCTGGCAGATGACGGTGCCGACCAGGCCCATCGCCACCGCGATGCTGGGCGCGCCGCTCGCCGCCAGCGCCGGCAGTGCCAAGAGGGCGGTGACACGGGCGCGACGCTGGCGAAACGGGCTTGCCGCGAGCGAATACAGAAAGAGGGCGACGGCGGCGAGCTGCGCCAGCTCGGGCGTCGTCTCATGGCCGAGCTGCAACAGCCCGAGCGAGGCGATCAGTGCCAGCAAGGCGCCGTCGGCGATCGCCCAGGCGTAGTCGACAGGATCAGCCTCGCCGCCGAACGCGAAGGCGAGCGGCTGCGCCGCCTCGGTGCGGGCCAGATGGTAGGTCGCGCACCAGGTCAGCACCAGCGCCAGCACCAACAACAGCGCGAACGGCACCCGCGCCGCCAGGGCAGGATCGAGCCAGGATCCAAAAATCCGGATGAAGACGGCCCCGACCCAGTAAGGCAGCAAGGCGGCATCGGCCGGTAAGCCGCCCACGGTCGGTGCCAGCCAGGGCGTCTGGCCCCCGGCGATACGGACCATATAGCCGAAAGACGTGACGTCGGCGCTCTTCCAGGGGTCTCGTCCGAACACGCCCGGCAGCACATAGGCCGCGCAGAACAGGATCAGCGCCAGGCGCGGGATGCGCGCTGCGCCGCGTTGACTGACCAGGGCAGGGTTCGGCGAGATCAAAGGGTCACGATCACGGCAGGCGGCGGCGAATGCAGCAGAACCACGCGTTCTTCGCGGCCATGAAAAAGGCAGCCAAAGCTGCCTCCAGGAGAGTCGTCAGGGGGCGCACGGCTCGCCGCGCCCACCTTCGCCGGTCACTTCTTCGTGCTGAGGTGCGCGAACTTGTTGCGGAACTTTTCGACCCGGCCGCCGAGCGAATCGACGCTCTTCTGGGTGCCGGTGTAGAACGGATGCGATTCGCTGGTGGTCTCCAGCTTGAACAGCGGCAGCTCGCGGCCGTCGTCCATCTTGACCGTTTCGCGGCTGGTGGCGCACGAGCGCGTCACGAACTTGAACCCGTTCGACAAGTCCACGAAGCAGACTTCGCGGTAGGTGGGGTGGATGCCTTCTTTCATTTGACGTCTTTCATGGCGAACGAGTCGCTGCAACCCGCGCAGTGAACGAAAGCCTCGTCGAACCATTCGACGCACTTTCCTGGTCCGCAGGTAGCCGATAATTATATGACGAGGGTGGCTCACCGCGGAGCGAGCGAGATCGGCGGCCTGTCGCCAGTCACGATCTGGAGATCGGCGGCCTGTCGCCACCCACGATCTGGCCTGCAGGCCAGATCGGTAAGTGAGGCACGAGACAGTGCGCAGGCACTGTCTCGTGCCCCCACTTACCCACCGCGCCGCATCATGTCGAAGAAGTCGTGGTTGTTCTTCGTCGCCTTCATCTTCTCGAGGATGAACTCCATCGCCTCGATCTCGTCCATCGGGTAGAGCAGCTTGCGCAGGATCCAGGTCTTCTGCAGGATCTCCGGCTTGAGCAGCAACTCTTCCCGGCGCGTGCCCGACTTGTTGAGCAGGATCGAAGGGTAGACGCGCTTCTCGGACATTCGACGGTCGAGGTGGATCTCGCAGTTGCCCGTGCCCTTGAACTCCTCGTAGATCACCTCGTCCATCCGCGAGCCGGTTTCGACCAGCGCCGTGCCGATGATGGTGAGCGAGCCACCTTCCTCGACATTGCGGGCCGCGCCGAAGAAGCGCTTGGGCCGCTGTAGCGCATTCGAGTCCATGCCGCCGGTCAGCACCTTGCCCGACGACGGCAGCACGTTGTTGTACGCACGGGCGAGACGGGTGATCGAGTCGAGCAGGATCACCACGTCCTTCTTCATCTCGACCAGGCGCTTGGCCCGCTCGATCACCATCTCGGCGACCTG
>CAXTDH010000516.1:0-3162 GCA_964242405.1 uncultured Rhizobacter sp.
CCTCCGGCGCTCGCGCCAGGCGGCCGACGAGCAGCGCGGCCGCGTGACCGCCGTGCAGCAGCAGATCCAGGTGCTGGCGGTGGAAAGCCGCGGCTTGGCCGACCAGCGCCGCCGGCTCGAGACGCGGCACGAGCGGCTGCTGCAGGAGCGGCAACAGCTCGCCTCGCCCGACGCGGCACGGCTCGCCGACCTCGAGCTGCAGCAGCGGTCGTCCCGGGAAGTGAGCGAGGCGGCCGACGCCCGCCTCGCCGAGTTGGGTGCCGAAGGCCCGGCGCTCGAGGAAGCGCGGCGAAGCCGGCAGGTCGATGCGAACGCCGAGGGCGGTCGCCAGGCTGTCTTGGCCGCCCGCCTCGGGGCCCTGCGCGCCTTGCAGGAAAAGGTCCAGACCGATGGCAAGTTGAAGCCCTGGCTCGCCCGACATGGGCTCGAGGGGCTGCAGGGCCTCTGGACGAAGATCCAGGTCGAGCCCGGCTGGGAGACGGCGCTCGAAGCTGCCCTGCGTGAGCGCATCGGCGCGCTCGAGGTCGGCCGTCTCGAAAGCGTCGAGGCTTTCGCAGCCGACGCACCACCGGCCCGCCTGGCCTTCTATTGCGCTCCGGCCGCAGGCCTAGCCACGCCGGCGCCGGGCTTGCCTCGGCTGGCCGACCTGTTGCGGCTGCACGATGCCGGCCTTCGAGCGCTGCTGCAGGACTGGCTGAGCGGCGCCTACACCGCCGCGACGATCGAGGAGGCGCTCGCCGCCCGCGACCGGCTGGGCCCGGGCGACTTCATCTTCACCCGCAGCGGCCACGCCGTCAGCCGCTTCGCCGTCGCCTTCTACGCGCCCGATTCGGAGCAGGCGGGGCTTCTGGCCCGGGCGCAGGAGATCGACAACCTCGGCCGCCAGGTTCGCGCCCAGCAGTTGATGGCCGAAGAGTCGCGGTCGGCGCTCGTGCGCGCCGAAGCCGCCTGCACCGATGTTGCCCAGCGGCTCGCCGTGGCGCGCCGCGAAGCCACCGAGGCGCAGAGCCGCGCCCACCGCGTCCAGGTCGAGTGGCTGCGCCTCTCGCAGCTCGCCGAGCAAACGAACGCCCGCCGCGACCGGCTCGACGAGGAAGTGGGCGAGATCGATGGCCAGCTGCGGGAACTCGTTGAACGCGGTGCCACGGCCGAGGACCGCTTCGAGAAGCTCGATCTGCAGCTGGCCGCCGAACAGGAGCGCCACGCCGAGCTCGGCGATGCGGTCGACACGAGCGAACGCCGGCTGGTTGAATCCCGCGAGCAACTGCGCACGCTCGAACGCCGGTCGCAGGAGGCGCAGTTCAGCGCCCGGTCGTTGGCGGCACGCCGCGGCGAGCTGCAACGCGCCATCGAGACGGCCGATCAGCAGCTGGCCGGCAACCAGAAGGCGGAGCAGGAATTGCAGGACGAACTCGAGCGGCTCAGCGACGCCACGGCCGAGGCCGGACTGCAGACGGCGCTGGCGCGCAAGCTCGACCGAGAAGACGCCCTGGCTGCGAAGCGCAGCGAATACGACGACCTGACCGCCCGTCTGCGCCGCAGCGACGAGCAGCGGATGCAGCAGGAATTCGGCCTGCAGCCGCTGCGCGAGCGCATCACCGAGCTGCAGCTGCAGGCGCAGGCGGCACAGCTGGGTGGCGCCCAGTATCTCGAGCAGCTGGTCGGCGCCGAAGTCGAGCTGGAGGCGGTCGCGACCGGCATCGAGCAGCAGCCCGGCGGCGTGCGGCTCGCCGGCCTGCAACCCGAGATCGACCGCCTCAACCGGGAGATCGCTGCCCTGGGTGCCGTCAACCTGGCGGCACTCGACGAGCTGACCGTCGGCCGCGAGCGCAAGACGTTCCTGGATGCCCAGAACGCCGACCTGGTCGAAGCGATGACGACGCTGGAAGGGGCCATTCACAAAATAGATCTCGAGACCCGCGACCTGCTCGCCAGCACCTTCGATCAGGTCAACGCCCACTTCGGCCGGATGTTCCCCAGCCTGTTCGCCGGCGGCCACGCCAAGCTCGTGATGACCGGCGACGAGATCCTCGACGCCGGCGTGCAGGTGATGGCGCAGCCGCCCGGCAAGAAGAACAGCAGCATCCACCTGCTGTCGGGCGGCGAGAAGGCGCTCACGGCGATTGCCCTCGTGTTCGCCATCTTCCAGCTGAACCCGGCGCCGTTCTGCCTGCTCGACGAAGTAGACGCGCCGCTCGACGACGCCAACACCGAGCGCTACGCGCGGCTCGTGAAGGAAATGGCGCAGGGCACGCAGTTCCTCTTTATCAGCCACAACAAAATAGCCATGGAAATGGCCGAGCAACTCATCGGCGTCACCATGCAGGAGCAGGGCGTGTCGCGCATCGTCACCGTCGACATGGAAGCGGCGGTCGGCCTGGCGGAGACGGCGTGATGAGGCCCACCGCTTGCCGGTCTGCCTGCCATCCCCGGCACGACACCGAAACACGACAGGAATCTTCTCGATGAGCAATCTGATGATCGCCCTCGGCTCGCTGGGCGGCGTCGTCCTTGCCGGCATCGTCGCCCACGGCGCCTGGTCGGCGCGACGAGCCGGTCCGAAGCGGGCCGAGCGCGTATCGGCGGAGCCCGGGTCGGGGATGGCCGAGCCTCGCGAGCCGGTGATGGACGGCGCGAGCTTGCCCTTTTCGGCCGACGAGGCGGGTGCGACGGAGCCGACCGGCTTCGACACCGCGGCGTCGGAGTCGGGCGACCTGCGCCGCCCGCGCCGGCGCCTCGTGTTGCGTGTCGACCCACTGATCGACGCGGTGGCGACGCTGCGCCTGGAGGCGCCCATCCTCGGCATGACCGTCCTGCCGCACCTGCCGGCGAGCCGCCGCGCCGGGGGCAAGCCGTTCATGATCGAAGGCCTGAACACCGCGACCGCCGAATGGGAGCTGCCGACGAGCGCCGGCAGCTACAGCGAGTTCCAGGCCGGCCTGCAGCTCGCCAATCGCACCGGCGCATTGAACGAGATCGAGTACTCGGAATTCGTTCAGAAGGTGCAGGCCTTCGCCGAGGCGGTCGGCGCAATGGCGGATTTTCCAGACATGCTCGAGGCCGTGGCCGGCGCCCGTGAACTCGATCGCTTCGCGAGCGACCACGACGCCCAGCTTGCGGTGCACCTGCAGGCGCGGCGAACACCGTGGAGCGTCGCCGACA
>CAXTDH010000517.1:0-3161 GCA_964242405.1 uncultured Rhizobacter sp.
ACCGAGCGCTTCAACGACGGCAAGTGCGATCCGCAGGGGCGTTTCTGGGTGGGCACGATCTACGAGCCGCGCCAGCCGCCGCTCGCCGGCCTCTACTGCTTGCGGCGCGGCCGCCGGTTGACGCTCGAAGCTGACGGCATCACCAATTCGAACGGCCTGGCCTGGAGCCCGAACGGCCGGACGATGTACTGGAGCGACACCACCGCCGCCACCATCTTCGCCTTCGATTTCGAACCGGCGACCGGTGTCCCGTCGAACCGGCGCGTGTTCGCGCGCTTCCCGGTCAAGCAGCCCGGGCAGTCGCTCGCTGGCTACGGCGGCCGTCCGGATGGGGCGGCGGTCGATGTCGAAGGCTGCTATTGGGTCTCAATGTTCGAAGGTCAGCGCCTGTTGCGCCTGTCGCCCGATGGTGAGGTGGTGCAGGAGTTGCCGCTCCCGGTTCGATGCCCGACGATGCCGTGCTTCGGCGGGCCGGATTTGCAGACGCTCTACATCACCACTTCGCGCGAGAAACGCCCGGCCGAGGAATTGGCCGACCAACCCTGGGCCGGCTGCGTGCTCGCGGTCGACCTCGACATCGCAGGCCTGCCGGCCAACATGGCGGTCTGAGGCGCGGCTCAGGGCTGGCGCCGGGCGATCTTCCGCGTCTCGCCGACCGCCAGCACGAAGAACGCGTCGTCTGCCACGCCCTGCGTGGTACGGGCGGCAGCCAGGTCTCGCGGCGGCTGGTCGAGCGGCTCGTCGGTCAGGACGAAAGTGCCCCAGTGGATGCCGACCGACTGCCGGGCCTGCAGATCGAGGTGGATGCGCACCGCCTCGGTCGGGTCGACGTGCTGCGACTTCATGAACCAGCGGGGCTCGTAGGCGCCGATCGGGATCAGCGCGATGTCGAAGTCCCCACCGCCCGGGCGGGTGGCGAATCGAGCCCGGATGTCGCTGAAATCTTTCGAGTAGGCGGTGTCGCCGGCGAAGAACAGGTGGGCGTCGGCTGCGAATATCGCGTAGCCGCCCCAGAGCGTTTCCATCCGGTCGGCGAGGCTGCGGCCGGACCAGTGCTGGGACGGCGTCAGCACCACGTCGACCGCCTGTCCACCGGCGACCGGGACCGGGTGCGACTGCCACCAGTCGAGCTCGACGACCTGGGCTATGCCGAGCTTTTCGAACCAGCGCTTGAGGCCGAGCGGGACGATGAACAGCGGTGGGCCGCCGGCCTGAGCGGCGAGCGACCGGACGCTGCCCGCGTCGAGATGGTCGTAGTGGTTGTGGGAGATGAGCACCAGGTCGATGTGCGGCAGCTCATCGAGGGCAATGCCGGGTTCGACGTGGCGTTTCGGCCCGACGAAGGCGAGCGGCGAGGCTCGTTCCGAGAACATCGGATCGGTCAGCAGGTTCAAGCCGCCGAGCTGCGCGAGCACCGTGGCGTGGCCGATCCAGGTGATCGCCGGCTGCATGGCAGTGCCGGCGCGGGCATTGGCGGCGATGAACGCCAGGTCGGGCGCGAGCCGCGGCGTCGGGCTCAGCGCCGGCTTCGGCAGGTCGTTGCGCCAGGCGTCGAGGCGCCAGCGCAACAGGTCGGCCAGGCTGCGCGGCTGGAACTCGATGTAATTATTTTGGAAACCGTTGTCACGGTGATGGGACGGTAAGGACGGCATGGTCGTCTCGGCGGCTGGCGCAACGATGTGGCATGCGATCGACAACAGCACCGTTACCAATTGAGCACAAGCCGAATCGACTCGCCAGCCGATCGTCTTTTCGAGTCGTTGCAGCCTCATCCGGACATCATGACCGATGCGTCGCAGGTAGGGGGCGCGCCTGTCGGGTGGCTCGCGGATTGACCGATCACCGCTCGCTTGTTGCTCGGCCGCTACCTTGCGCGTGCGGCGCCCGTACCCGGTTCGAGCCGCTAAAACTTACTCGTATAATTCCGAGGCTTTGCTCCACACAACTTTACGCAGCCTCTCTTTCTTTGCCTCATGTCCGTCAAGCTAGAGCGCCTCGACGGTGGATTCAAAGCCGATCGCCAGCAGCCCGGCATCGCGCCTCGGCGTGCTGCCGAGGTCAAGGGCGGGTGGTACGAAGAAGCGGATGAAAAGCCGCCTCGGGCGTTGACGGCAGCGGAGGCCCAGGCGCTGCGTCGCTCGGATCCGTCCGTTTCGCCGTGGCGTGTGGTGCTCGTGCAGGCACTGGCGGGCGCGGTTTGCGCCGCAGTGGCATGGGCGGTCAGCAGCAGGGCGACGGTGGCCTGGTCGGCGCTCTACGGAGCGGCTGCCACGGTGCTTCCGAGTGCCTTGATGGCACGCGGAATGACCCGCGGAACAAGGGGTCCGGTGGCATCCGCCGCTGGTTTCATGTTCTGGGAAATGATGAAGATCGGGGTCGCGATCGCCATGTTGGTGATTGCTGTGCGGGTGGTGCCGCAACTGAGCTGGCCGGCATTGCTGGCCACCATGGTGGTGTGCATCAAGATCAATTGGGTCGCGCTGCTGTGGCGCGGGCCGCGTCCGAACAACAAGGCATAGCAAGAAGATGGCAGTCGAAGGTACGACCCACGAGCTGACGGCGGGTGATTACATCATCCACCACCTGCGCCACCTCGAGAGCAGCGAGCAGAAGGGCGTGGTCGATTTCTCCGTCATCCACCTCGATTCGGTCTTCTTCACGGTCGTGCTCGGTGTCATCGGTTGCTGGCTGCTCTGGCTGGCGGCCCGCAAGGCCACTTCCGGGCCGCCGGGGCGCTTCCAGGCCTTCGTCGAATTGCTGGTCGAAATGGTCGACAGCCAGGCCAAGGGTATCGTCCACAACGCCAACAGCCGCAAGCTGGTCGCGCCGCTCGCGCTCACCGTCTTCGTCTGGATTTTCCTGCTGAACGCGATGGACCTCTTGCCGGTCGACCTGCTGCCGTTCATCGGCGAGCACGCCGGCCTGAGCCACCTGCGCACGGTGCCGACGGCCGACCTGTCGATCACCATGGGCCTTTCGCTCGGCGTGCTGATCGTCTGCCTGGTCTACAACGTCAAGATCAAGGGCGCGGGCGGCTGGATCCATGAACTTTTTTCGGCACCGTTCGGTGACAAGTGGTACCTCTACCCGGTGAACTTTTTGATGCAGATCATCGAGTTCATCGCCAAGACGGTGTCGCACGGCATGCGGCTGTTCGGCAA
>CAXTDH010000518.1:0-3149 GCA_964242405.1 uncultured Rhizobacter sp.
GCCTCTTGGTGCGCAACACCGACGCCGGCGCACGGCGCCTCGGGGAACACATCGGCCGCGACGGCGACGCCGGTCTCGGTGACGTGCTCGCCGGCGTCACCCTGGTCGCGACGGTGCCGCCGCAGCACATGTACGGCTTCGAGTCGACGGTGCTGGTGGCGATGCTGGCCGGCGCCGCGTTCGAGACGGAACGCCCGTTCTACCCCGCCGATATCGCCCGTGCCCTCGCCCGGTCGCCCCGGCCGCGGATGCTGGTGACGACGCCGTTCCACCTCAAACTGCTGCTCGAGTCGGGCATCCTGCTGCCGCAGATCGACCTCACGGTGTGCGCGACCGCGCCGCTGGCGCCGCAGCTCGCGGCCCGCGCCGAGGCCGCACTCGGCGCACCGCTGATGGAAATCTACGGTTGCACCGAAGCCGGCCAGGTCGCGACCCGGCGCCCGACCGAAGGCCCCGAATGGCATGCCTACGACGGCCTGGAGCTGGCCGGCGACGGCGATCGGTCGGTGATCTCGGGCGGTCATGTGCCGGAACCGACGGTGCTCGCCGACGTGCTGGAGGTACTGGATGCGCACACGTTCCGCCTGCTGGGGCGGTCGAACGACCTCGTCAACATCGCCGGCAAGCGCAGCTCGCTGGGGCACTTGAACCACCACCTCAACAGCATCGAAGGCGTGCAGGACGGCGCTTTCTGGTTGCCCGCCGAGGCGGACGACGGCGCCGCGGGCATCGTCCGCCTGGCAGCCTTCGTCGTCGCACCGGACGTAGCGCCCGAGCAGGTCCTGGCGTCCCTGAGGCAACGCATCGATCCGGCCTTCCTGCCGCGGCCGCTCGTGCAGGTCGACGCCCTGCCGCGTGAGGCGACGGGCAAACTGCCGACGGCGGTGCTGGCTGCTTTTGCCGCCCCACTGCTGCGCCGCAACGATCGACCGGACTCGAACAATCCGCACACCGAGCCGGCACGCTGATGGTGGACATCACGCCGTTGCCGATCAGTACGGGCCATCCGGCCTACGTGGGTCACTTCCCCGGCCAGCCGCTGCTGCCGGGTGCGCTGCTGCTGGCCGAAGCGCTCGAGGCAGCGCTGCAGCGACCCGACCTCGCCGAATGGCTCGGCGATGCGCCGACCGTCACGCAGGTCAAATTTCTCGTCCCCGTCCGGCCCGGGGACGTCCTGTCGCTGCGGCTTTCGCCACCCGCCGCCGGCCGGCTCGGATTCGAGATCCTGAACGGCGGTCATGTGGCGGCATCCGGCCAGTTCGGCGCAGCGTCCCCGCGGCCGTCGACGCCGCCATGACGTCGCCCGTGCAATCGCCCACGCCTTTGCGAGCATCTGCATCATCGCCGGCGTCGCCCGCATCACTCCCCGCCCCCTCCCCCGCCCCGAACGCCGCCCCGAACGCCGCGTGGATCCGGCGCAAGGAGCGCAGCCATCTGTGGGCGCTGCGGGTGATGCGCTGGATCGCGCTGAAGCTCGGCCGACGCGTTTCGCGCCTCGTGCTGCACCCGATCACGCTCTACTTCCTGCTCACCGACGGCACTGCCCGGCGACAGTCGCAGCGTTACCTCGGCCGGGTGCTGGGCCGCCCGGCCGGCTGGGGCGACGCCTACCGCCACCTGCACCACTTTGCCGCCACGGTGCTCGACCGCGTCGACTTTCTGCAGGATCGCCATGACCAGTTCGAGATCCGCACCACCGACATCGATCTGATGGACGAACGGCTGGCGCGCGGCGAAGGCGGCTTCCTGGTCGGCGCCCACTACGGCAGCTTCGAGGCCATGCGCGCCGCCGGCGACTGGCACGGCCAGCCGGTCGCGATGGTGATGTACGAGGAGAACGCCCGCCTGATCAATGCCGCGCTCGCGGCGATCGCCCCCGAGGCCCGGCTGCACACGATCGCCCTCGGCC
This sequence comes from uncultured Rhizobacter sp., assembly GCA_964242405.1. GTDB lineage: Bacteria > Pseudomonadota > Gammaproteobacteria > Burkholderiales > Burkholderiaceae_C > LMDS01. The sequence goes on from CAXTDH010000518.1 coordinate 1,910, forward strand.
GGCTCGAATCGATGCTGACCCTGCGCCACTGGCTCGACGACGGCGGCGTCGCCGGCCTGCTCGCCGACCGCGCGCTGCCGGGCCCGTCCGGCCGTTCGAAGACGACGAAGCTGCCGTTCCTCGGCCAGCCGGCCCGCTTCTTCGACGGCCCCTTTCGGCTGGCGGCGATGTTGCGCCGGCCGGTGGTCTTCATGGCCGGCCTGTACCATGGCGGCAACCGCTACGAGCTGCGCTTCATCTCGCTGGCGGATTTCAGCGAGCGGCCGGCCGGCGGGGCAGCGGGCCTGGAACAGATGATTCAGGCCGCCTTGCAGCGCTACGTCGAGCTGCTCGAATTGCTCTGCCGCGAATCGCCCCTCAACTGGTTCAACTTCTTCGACTTCTGGGCCGACGATGCCGATTCCCTTTCGCCACCGATCACGGCAGGGCGCCCCGCGGGTGGCCTTCCCTCGGGCCATGCGGCTACCGACGGCGCTGCTGTCCCTGGCCCTGTGGCTCGCGCCCATCCACCTGCGGGCAGCCGGTGAATTCGACCTGCCGCAGCTCACTGCCCTGCTCTCTCAACTGAAGGCCGGCGAGGCGACCTTCACCGAAAAGCGCCAGGTGGCGATGCTCGACAAGCCGCTCGAGTCGAGCGGCCGCCTCTCCTTCGAAGTGCCGGACACCTTCACCCGCGAAACCCTGGCGCCGCGCCAGGAGAAGATTTCGGTCGTCGGCAACCGGGTGACGATGAGCCAAGGCAACCGCAGCCGCAGCGTCGCCCTCGACTCGATCCGCGAGGTCGCATTGATCGTCGATGCGATCCGCGGCACGCTGACCGGCAACCGCGACGTGCTCGAGCGCAACTTCCTGCCGACGGTCGGCGGCAATCCGCAACGCTGGACGCTGGAGCTGGTGCCGCGCGATGCGATGCTGCGCGAAAAGGTGACGTCGGTCCGCCTGGCGGGCCAGCAGAGCCTGGTGCGCGAGGTGCAGGTGACGATGGCCGACGGCGACAAGTCGGTGATGACCATCGAGCCGACGGGCATCGCCGCTGCCGGCGTGTCGACATCCGCTTCGACGATGCCAACCGCCCCGTCCGCCAGCAGCTCGCGCTGATGCGGGCTCGCCCGACACGGCGGCGTGTCGGCGGCCGCGCGACCGTCGCGATCGCGGTCTGGCTGGCGGCGGTTGCCCTGGCGGCCCTGGTCGCCATACGCGCCGACTATGTCGCCGACCTGACCGCCTTCCTGCCGTCGGC
>CAXTDH010000519.1:0-3147 GCA_964242405.1 uncultured Rhizobacter sp.
CGGCGGCAGCCGATTGCCGTCGCCGAGCACCTTCATCGGCTGCAGACTCAGCCCCTCGCCCGCCCGCCGCATCGCGAGCATCGTCGCGTGGAGGATATTGAGACGGTCGATCTCCTCGACGCTCGCCTGGGCGATGCAAAAGCACAGCGCCTTGGCATGAATCTCGTCGAACAGGCGCTCGCGCTCTGCGGCGGTCAGCAGCTTCGAATCGTTCAGGCCGCGGATCGGCGGGCGTTCGTCGTCGAGCACCACGGCCGCGGCCACCACCGGGCCGGCCAACGGGCCGCGGCCGGCCTCGTCGACGCCGGCCATCAAGCCGGTCAACGGTGGCTTGAGGCCGTACTGGTCAGCGCGCCAGTACCGTTTCGATGGCATCGGTGGCGGCTTTCGCGGTGTTGCAGCGCAGGCTGAGGTGCAGGCGTTCGAATCGGGCGGCAAGGCGCGCGCAGGCAGCCGGATCGTCGAGCCAGGCCAGCGCGGCATCGGCGATTTTGTCCGCCGTGGCGGCGCCTTGCAACAGCTCGGGCACCGCGAACTCGCGCAACAGGATGTTGGGCAGGCCGACCCAGGGCAGGTAGTTCATGCGCTTCATGATCTGCCAGCTGATCGGGTGCATGGCGTAGGTGATGACCATCGGCCGCTTCAAGAGCGCGGCCTCCAGCGTCGCGGTGCCGCTGGCGATCAGGGTGACGTCGCAAGCGGCCAGTGCCTGCTGGGACTGGCCGTCGAGCAGCTTGATGTCGACCTCGGGCGCATGCCGATGGCGCAAGGGCTCGAGCAGGTGGCGCAGGCCCGGCACGACCGGCAGGAGGTAGCGCAGGCCGGGGCGCCGACGATCCATCTCGGCCGCGGCGGCCAGCAGCCGAGGTGCGATGTACTGCAGCTCCGAACGCCGGCTGCCGGGCAGCAGGGCGACGACGGCGTCGTCTTCCCCCAGGCCCAGCGCTGACCGGCTCGCCGCTCGCGGCACCGACAGCGGGATCTCGTCGGCGAGCGGATGGCCGACGTAGGCGGCGGCGACCCCTTGCCTGGCGTAGATCTCCGGCTCGAACGGGAAAACGCAGAGCACCAGGTCGGTCGCCCGCCGGATCTTCTCGATGCGCTTGCCACGCCAGGCCCAGATGGAGGGGCTGATGAAATGGACGGTCGGGATGCCGTCGGCCTTCAAGCGCGCTTCCACGTCGAGGTTGAAGTCGGGCGCGTCGACGCCGATGAAGGCATCGGGTCGCTCGCCGCCCTTGGCCGCCAACAGCCGCTCGACGAGCCTGGAACGGATGCCGGCGATCTCCCGGTAGTGGCTCAGCACCTCGACATAGCCGCGCACCGCGAGCTTCTCGTGCGGCCACCAGGCCTCGAAGCCCTGCGCGGCCATCTTCGGCCCGCCGATTCCTTCTGCGCGAAGCCCGGGCCACCGGCCCCGCAGGCCACCCAGCAACAGGCCGGCCAGCAGATCGCCCGAAGCCTCGCCGGCGACCATCGCGAGCCGCGGTGCGCGGGTCGATGCGCCGGTGTCGTGCCCAGTCGCCCGGTCGGCAGCGCCCTGCGACGGCGCCTCGGTCTGCGGGTCGACCGAACCAGGCCGCATCGCCTCGGTCGCCTTCACAGCAAAACCCGGCATCAGCGTCTCGGCAGTCGCCTCGTCCTGCATGCGACGTCGCCGCCTCAACGAACGATGCCGCGCTCGACCTGCGACAGGAAGTCGGTCATGGTCGCGATGTCGGCCTGCGCCTCGGGCATTGCTTCGGCCAGCGCGGCGATGGCCTCCCGCGACTGCGCGAGCGTCAGGCCGTTGCGGTAGAGCAGCCGGTGCATCTGCTTGACCGCCGCGATGCGGCCGGCGTCGAACCCGCGGCGGCGCAGACCTTCGACGTTGAAGCCGCGCACCGCGAGCGGGTTGCCATCGACGAGCATGAAGGGCGGCACATCCTGCGACACGGCGCTCGCGAAGCCGGCCATCGCGTGGGCGCCCACCTTCACGAACTGGTGGATGCCGGTCAGGCCGCCGATGGTCACCCAGTCGCCCAGGTGAACATGGCCGCCAAGCGTGGTGTTGTTGGCGAGGGTCGTGTGGTCACCGACCTGGCAGTCGTGGGCGATGTGGACATAGGCCATCACCCAGTTGTCGTTGCCCAGCCGGGTGACGCCGACGTCCTGCGCCGTGCCGAGGTTCAGGGTGCAGCACTCGCGGATCGTGTTGCGGTCGCCGATCTCGAGCGCGGTCGGTTCGCCGGCGTACTTCTTGTCCTGCGGAACCGCGCCCAGCGACGCAAACGGGAAGACGCGGTTGTCGCGGCCGATCGTCGTCCGGCCCTCGATCACGCAATGTGGCCCGATGCGGGTGCCGGCACCGATGCGGACACCCGCGCGGACGATGGTGTAGGCATCGACGAAGACGCTCTCGTCGAGCTCGGCACCGGCCTCGACGATCGCGGTCGGGTGGATGCTCGCCATGTTCGGGAACGTGTGCCGATCGAGCCGGGTTTAGTCGACGCGCCGCATCGTGCACATCAGGTCGGCCTGCACTGCGACCGCATCACCCACCGTCGCGAAAGACGAGAACTTGACGATGTTGGCCTTGCTGCGCTCGAAGGTCGCATTCAAGACGAGCTGGTCGCCGGGTTCGACCGGCCGCTTGAACCGGGCGTTGTCGATGCCGACGAAATAGAACACCGTCTTCTCGTCGGGCAGCACCTCGATATTGTCGAAGGCCAGGATCGCCGCCGCTTGCGCGAGCGCCTCCAGCATCAGCACCCCCGGCATCACCGGCCGAACCGGGAAGTGGCCGACGAAGAACGGCTCGTTGATCGTCACGTTCTTCAGCGCCTTGATGCGCTTGCCTTTTTCGAGCTCGAGCACCTTGTCGACCAGCAGGAAGGGATAGCGGTGCGGCAGGCGCTTCAGGATGTCGTGGATGTCCATCGTGGTCGTCATGCAGTGTCGGGGGCCGGCCGGTGAGTCGAATGATCTTCCTCCACGGACGCAAGCGTGCTCTGGGCCACGCCGGCCTGATCACCGCCGCTTTTCTCGAGCGTCCGGATGCGGTCTCTCAGGGAATGGAGCTGACGCAGCGTGGCGGCATTCGTTTCCCAGGCCGAATTCTCGTCGAGCGGGAAGACACCGGTGTAGGTACCCGGCTTGCGGATCGAA
>CAXTDH010000520.1:0-3141 GCA_964242405.1 uncultured Rhizobacter sp.
GCGTCTGCGGCTCGACGCCGTTGGCCGCGTCGATCACCATCAGCGCGGCGTCGACGGCCGTCAGCACCCGGTAAGTGTCCTCGGAAAAATCCTGGTGGCCGGGGGTGTCGAGCAGGTTGATGACGCAGTCACGGTATTCCATCTGCATCACGCTCGAGGCGACCGAAATGCCGCGTTGCTTCTCGATCTCCATCCAGTCGGAGGTGGCGTGCCGGGTCGCCTTGCGCGCCTTGACCGAGCCGGCGATCTGGATCGCGCCCGAGAACAGCAACAATTTCTCGGTCAGCGTCGTCTTGCCGGCGTCGGGGTGGGAAATGATGGCGAAGGTGCGGCGGCGCCGGACCTGCGCCTGGATCGAAGAACTGGAGGAGTCGGACATGCGTCTGCCGCCGGACGATCGGGCGGCCTCGGGAAACAGCCGGCAATTATCGGCCGCAGCGGCGCAGGGCCGGCACGATGCGGCGCGGGCGGCGGTCGGCCCTCAAGCCCTCACGCGGTCATGCGGTCACGCCGGCTGCTCGTCGACCGGACCTTCGGGCAGGAATGGCCGAACGCCCGCCATCAAGCGCTCGACATACGCATCTTTCTCACCGACCGGCGCCGCATAGTGCAGCGCCTGGGTGGCCAGCTCCATACCCACGCCCCGCACCATCATCCACGCCGCCAGGTATTGCGATGCCAGGCAACCGCCCGCCGTCGCGACCGGGCCGCGGGCGTGGAACGGCGCGTCGACCACCCGCACGCCGGCTTCCACGAGCCATGGCCGGGTGGTGAGATCGGTGCAGGCCGGCATGTCGGCGAGCAGGCCGAGACGCGCCAGCAGCAGTGCGCCCGAACATTGGCCGGCGATCGTCTGGCGCAGAGGGTCGAGCTGCAGCCGGTCGAGCAGGGCGCTGTTTGCGGCGATCGCCCGGGTGTAGATGCCGCTGCCGAAGACGACCGCATCGGCATCGTTGGCGAATTCGAGCGGCTGCTGCGCCTGCACGGTCAGGCCGTTCATCGAGGTGACATGGCTGGACGGGCTGGCGATCTCCGCCTTCCAGCCGTGCGCGGAAAGCCGGTTGAGCAGCCCGAAGATCACGAACGAATCGAGCTCGTTGAAGCCGTCGAAGGTCAGGATGGCGATGCGCATCGGTGCGGTGGTTCGGGTCGGTCCGTGACTGTAGCCCAGCGGCGCGCCACGGGCTGGCGTGCCCTGCCGTGCGCCAGGCTCGGAAACGAACGGCGCCGGCTCACGACAGCCGTGCCACGCCTTCCAACGGACAGGCGTAGATCAAATTGCGCAACGCCGCGATCGCCTCGTAGCGCGTGAAGGTACGGCGCCAGACGAGCACCACCCGGCGGGTCGGCACCGGCGCCTTGAAGGGCACGTAGCGTATGTGCTCCTGCAGGTTCTTCGGCACGCTCAGGCGCGGCACGACCGTCACGCCCATGCCGGCCGCGACCATGTACTTGATGGTCTCGAGCGACGAGCCTTCGAAGCTCTTTCGGATGCCCTCGGCGTTGCTCGAGAAGCGCGCGTACTCGGGGCAGACCTCGAGCACATGGTCGCGGAAGCAGTGCCCGGTGCCGAGCAGCAGCATCGTCTCCTGCTTCAACTCCTCGGCGCTGATGATGGCGCGGGCCGCGAGCGGGTGATGCTCCGGCACCGCGGCCACGAAAGGCTCGTCGTAGAGCGGCGCGATCGCCAGGCCGGTCTCCGGGAAAGGCTCGGCCATGATGGCGCAATCGAGCTCGCCGGTGCGCAGCATCTCGAGCAGCTTGACGGTGAAGTTCTCCTGCAGCATCAGCGGCATCTGCGGCAGCGTCTCGATCGCCTGGCGCACCAGGTCGGGCAGCAGGTACGGCCCGATCGTGTAGATGACGCCCATGCGCAGCGGGCCGGACACCGGGTCCTTGCCGCGCTTGGCGATGTCCTTGATGGCGGCGGCCTGCTCGATCACCATCTGCGCCTGGCGCACGATCTCCTCGCCGAGCGGCGTCATGCTGACCTCGGCCGCACCGCGCTCGAAGAGCTTCACGTCGAGCTCTTCCTCGAGCTTCTTGATCGAGACGCTGAGCGTCGGCTGCGAGACGAAGCAGGCCTCGGCGGCGCGGCCGAAATGGCGCTCGCGGGCGACGGCGACGATGTACCTCAACTCAGTCAATGTCACGCGTGGACTCCTGCAGGCAGGTTGCCAGCATAGCCACCGAGGCGGTGTGCGTGCAGGCTTCCCGCATCGGCACCCGGCCCCTCCCTCACGCTTTCAGGTAGTCGGAGCGGCCACCGAGCCAGCGCGCCACATGGCCAGCCGCCGCGTCCGGGTGGTGTTCGAGCAGCGCCGTGGCCGCGGCATGGGCGGTGCCGACCAGCGCCTCGTCGAGCGTCAGGTCGGCAAAGCGCAGCAGTGGCGCACCCGACTGACGGGCACCCAGGAATTCCCCAGGCCCGCGAATCTCGAGGTCGCGCCGGGCGATCTCGAAGCCGTCGTTCGTCTCCCGCATCGCCCGCAGGCGGTCCTTCGCCGCCACCGACAACGGCCCGCTGTAGAGCAGCACGCAAACGCTCGCCGCCGTGCCGCGGCCCACCCGGCCGCGCAGCTGGTGCAGTTGCGACAGCCCGAAGCGCTCGGCATGTTCGATCACCATCAGCGAGGCGTTGGGCACGTCGACGCCGACCTCGATCACCGTCGTCGCGACCAGCACCGCCATCTGCCCGCCAGCGAACAGCGACATCACCGCCGCCTTTTCCGCCGCCGGCATCCTGCCGTGCAGCAGGCCGACCATCCGGCCCGGCAAGGCCTCGCAGAGGCGCTGGTGGGTGGCGGTCGCGTTCTGCAGGTCGAGGGTTTCGGATTCCTCGATCAGCGGGCAGACCCAGTAGACCTGCCGGCCCCGGTCGGCTTCATCACGAATGCGCTCGATCACTGCCTCGCGCTTGTCGTCGGCGAAGAGCTTGGTGACGATCGGCGTCCGGCCGGGCGGCAATTCGTCGATGGTGCTGACGTCGAGGTCGGCGAACAGCGTCATGGCGAGCGTCCGCGGGATCGGCGTGGCGCTCATCATCAGGGTGTGCGGCTCGACTTGGCCGCCGTGGGCCGCACCTGCGGTATCGGCGCCTGAACCGTGCCTTGCGTCGGTCTCGACGCCCGCGAGCTTGGC
>CAXTDH010000521.1:0-3141 GCA_964242405.1 uncultured Rhizobacter sp.
GCCTTCGGGCCGTCCGGCTGGGTCATCAGGGCCGCCAGCAGGTGCACTGGTTCGATGTAGGGGTTGTCGCCGTTGACCGCCAGGCTCTGGGCGTCGGCGAGTGCTTCCTGAAATTTGGTGGTGAGTTTGTCGATCCGCATGAATAACCTCCGATTGCCAACGAAATGAGGGGATTCACGTCGTTTTCAAGCGGCTGAAGCGGTTGACAAGCAGCGGCTGCTACCCGTTTTCGGCCGGTTCGAAGCCAGCGTTCGATGCGTCGTCGGAGCGGTCAGCCGGCCACTGCGGGGCCGTCATTGCCCCAGCGGGCCAGCGCGGCGTCGTCGCTGCTGCGGGCGTCGACCCAGCGCCCGCCCTCGGGGGTCGCTTCCTTTTTCCAGAAGGGCGCCTGCGTCTTCAAGTAATCCATCAGGTACTCGCAGGCCTGGAAGGCTGCGCCACGGTGCCCAGCAGTGACGGCCACCATCATGATCTGATCCTGCGGCGCCAACAGGCCGACGCGGTGGACCACCCGAGCGCCGCGAATGCCGAAGCGGGCGGTCGCCGCATCGATCATCGCCTCGATCGAACGCTCGGTCATGCCGGGGTAGTGTTCCAGTTCCATCGACTCGACGCCGCGGCCATCGTTGCGGTCACGCACCGTGCCGATGAAGGCGGCGACCGCACCCACGCCCGTGTCGCTCGACCGCAGGCGGGCGACTTCGGCGCCGAGCTCGAAGTCGGCGGTCTGGATGCTGACCCTGGGCGACGTGTTCATCGGGCCGACCGTTTCCTCAGCCGCCGGTGACGGGGGGAAAGAACGCCAGTTCGGCGCCGTCGGTGACGAGGGCGGATTCGTCGCAGAGCGTCTGATCGAGGGCGGCACGCAAGGTCCGGTCGCGACTCAACGCCTCGGCATGGCGGCCGCCACGGCCGATCAGCAGATCGCGGACGGCGCCCACGCTCGTACTGGCAGGCAGGTCGTCGACCGTTTCCGCCGGCCCGAGCGCCTCGCGGATCGAGGCGAAATAGCGGATCCGAACGCTCACGACAGCCACTCGGCAAAGCTGATGTAGGCCACGTCGTCCCCGGACCGGATCGCCTGCCCGCCCGGGTTGTCGACCACGCCGTCGCCCCAGAACACGGAGGTCAGCACGCCGGATCCCTGGCTCGGAAAAAGGTCGAGACCGCCCTGGCCATTGCGCCGGACGCGCAGGAACTCACGGCGCTTGTCCGGCCTCGGCCAGTCGAAATCGGCACGTTGCCGGATCGTCGGAGCGGCAAGTACCGTGACGCCCTGCAGACGCAGCAACAGCGGCCGCACCATCAGCAGGAAGGTGAGGAAACTCGACACCGGATTGCCGGGCAGGCCGACGATCCAGGCGTTGGTACCGTCCCGACGCCGCACCTCGCCGAACGCGAGCGGCTTGCCCGGCTTGATGGCGATCTGCCACAGGTCGAGCCGGCCTTCGGCCTCGACGGCCGGCTTCAAGTGGTCCTCCTCGCCGACGGAGACACCGCCGGAGGTGACGATCAGGTCATTGCCTTCGGCCGCGCGGCGCAGCGCCTCGCGGGTGGCGGCCAGGCGATCCGGGACGATGCCGAGGTCGTTGCAATCGGCGCCCAGCGACTGGATCAGGGCGCGCAAGGTGTAGCGGTTGGAGTTATAGATCGCACCGGGCTTCAACGGCTCGCCGGGCAGCGCCAGCTCGTCACCGGTCGAGAACAATGCGACCCGCGGGCGGCGCATGACGCGCAGCGTCGCCGCGCCGATGGTCGCTGCCAGCCCGAGCGCGGCCGGAGTCAAACGGGTGCCGGCCGGCAGGATCACGCTGCCGCTGCGCACATCCTCGCCCTGGCGCCGGATCGATCGCCCGACCACCGGGACGACCGGGATGCGCACGGCGCCGTCGAGCGCCTCGCACTCTTCCTGCATGACCACCGTGTCGGCACCGGGCGGCACCTGGGCGCCGGTGAAGATGCGGGCGGCGGTGCCCGCCGCCAGCGGCGAGCCGACGACGCCGGCGGGCAGGCGCTGGCTGACCGGCAGCACCGTACCGGCGACGGGGATGTCGACGGTGCGCACGGCGTAGCCGTCCATGGCGCTGTTGTCGGCCGGCGGCACGTCGATCGTGGAGCGAAGATCGGCGACGAGACAGCGGCCGAGCGCGTCGACGCTGGCGAGCGTCTCGGCCTCGCCGGCCGGAAGCGGCACGACGGCTTCCAGCAGACGTGCCAGCGCATCGTCGAGCGGCAGCAAGGGCGCCTTCGGCGGGGCGGTGGCGCTCGTCGAAGGAGGCGTGTCAGGCATGGGCGGCAATATAGGCCTTGACCGCTTCCACCTCTGCCGGCAGGGCCTGGTAGCGCCTCGGCAACGCTTCGAGGCCACGCAGGGCTGCCGGTCGGTCGGGCGCGATGCCGAGCGCCTCGACGATCGTTTCGGCGAACTTAGCCGGCAACGCCGTCTCGAGGACGATCGTGCCGGCGCCGGGCAGCACCTGTTCGCGGGCGACCTTCAGCCCGTCGGCGGTGTGGGTGTCGATGACATGGCCGAAGCGGCGCCAGGTGTCGCGGATGGTCGCGAGCCGGTCGGCATGGCAGCTGCTGCCGGAGACGAAGCCGAAGTTGCCGATCCGGTCGAATTCGTCGGCGGTGACGGAGAACGAACCGTCGCGGTCGATCGCCGTGCGGAACAGCGCGCGGGTGCGGTCCGGGTCGCGGCGGACCAGGTCGAACACGAAGCGCTCGAAGTTCGATGCCTTCGAGATGTCCATCGACGGGCTCGAGGTTTCGTGCGTCTCGGCGCTGCTGCGGACGCGGTAGCTGCCGGTCCGGAAGAACTCGTCGAGGACGTTGTTCTCGTTGGTCGCCAGGATCAAGCGCCGGATCGGCAGGCCCATCATCCGCGCCACGTGGCCGGCGCAAATGTTGCCGAAATTGCCTGACGGCACGGCGAAGTCGACGAGGGCTTCGCCGGGCTCGTTGCCCGTGCTGCCATGCGACGCATCGGTCGCCTGCAGCCAGCCGGCGAAGTAGTAGACGACCTGCGCCAGCAGCCGCGCCCAGTTGATCGAATTGACGGTGCCGATGCGGTACTTGCGCTTGAAAGCCAGATCGTTCGATACCGACTTCCCGATGTCCTGGCAGTCGTCGAACACGCCG
>CAXTDH010000522.1:0-3134 GCA_964242405.1 uncultured Rhizobacter sp.
TCTGCGCCGGCGCCGACCTTTCGGCAGGCGCCAAGACCTTCGACTACGCTGCTCGCGAAGACCGGCCCGACAAGTCCGGCACCCCGGTCGGCGCCGATGGCGACACCGACTGGCGCCACGAATCGGTGCGCGACGGCGGCGGCCGGGTGACGCTCAGGATCTACGAGTGCCTGAAGCCGGTCATCGCCGCCGTCAACGGCCCGGCGGTCGGCATCGGCGCGACGATGCTGCTGCCGATGGACATCCGGCTGGCGTCCGACACGGCCCGCTTCGGCTTCGTCTTCAATCGACGCGGCATCACGCCCGAGGCCTGTTCGAGCTGGTTCCTGCCGCGCCTGGTCGGCATCAGCCGGGCGCTCGAGTGGACGTATTCCGGGCGCATCTTCCCTGCCGCGGATGCGCTCGCCGGCGGCCTGGTGAGTGCCGTCCACGCACCCGAGGCACTGCTGCCGGCCGCCAGGGCACTGGCGCGCGAGATCATCGACAACGCCGCACCCGTCTCGGTCGCACTCACGCGGCAGATGATGTGGCGGATGCTCGGCGCCGACCACCCGATAGAGGCGCACAAGATCGACAGCCGGTCGATCTACGCCCGCGGCCGGGCGGCGGACGCCAAGGAAGGCGTGATGGCTTTCCTCGAGAAACGGCCGGCCCGGTTCACCAACCGGGTGTCGACCGACATGCCGTCGTTCTTCCCGTGGTGGGAGGAACGCAGATACGAATGACCGAGGATCGGCTTGCGGCCTGGGTCACACCCCATGGAAGCGTCCGGGCGTCGGATGCCCGTGTCTCGGCGCCGCTCGCAAGGGGCGAGCGGGCCGGACGGAAGCGTCGCCGATCTCACGATGCCTGAGTCAACACCGCCCCCATCCGCTTGAGCATCGGCTTGACGATCGGCACGGTCAGCATCGTGCTGCCGACCGCCATCAGCAGCAGTGCGGTGAAGGTCTCGTGGGTGATGATCTGCTTGTCGAGCAACACGTTCGCGAAGATGATCATGATCAGGGCCTTGGTCTGGAGCAGCCAGCCGATCAGCGACGCCTCGCCTGGCGCCCAGCGCAGCAGCCGCCCGGCGGCATGCACGCCGAGCAGCTTGCCGGCCACCGAGGCGGCCAGCAGCCAGCCGGCAGCGACGAACACCGCCGCGCCGCCGACGCCCCAATCGGTGCGCAACCCGGTGCTGAGAAAGAACACCGGCATCATCACCAGCAGCACATGGTGGCGCAGCAAATCGAGCTGCGCCCGGTCGAACCAGCGCGCCTCCATGACCGCACCGGCGATGAAAGCCCCGACCATGAAGTGCAGCCCGGACCAATCGGCGCCGAAGCCGCAGGCGGCGAGCCAGACAAGGCCGAGATACCAGCGGTCGGGCGCCGGCACCCGCGTCATCAGGCGGCGAAAGCCCCAGGCTGCCAGGCCGAACGCCGCCAGGAAGAGCGCCTGCCGGCCGACCCGCTCCCAGTCGAGCAGCACCAGTGCCAGCACCGCCCAGATGGCGATGTCGTCGAGGCTCGCGTAGCGAAGCAGCCGCTGCCCGACCGGCAGGCGGAGGATCTCGAGCTTTTCGAGGAACAGCACCAGGATCGGCAAGGCCGTCACGGCGCAGGCCATGCCGACGGCGAGCACGAACTGCCAGTCCGACCGCGCGCCGACGCCGATCCAGCCGGGCGTCGCGAGCATCGCCAGCGCGGCAAGGCAGCCGAGCAGGAGCGGTGTGCCGAGCGCGAGGCTGGCCGTGAGGCTGCTTTCGCGGCGATGCCGCCAGGCGCTCGACAGGTCGAGCTCGATGCCGGCGATCCAGACGAACAGCATCACGCCCCACCAGGCGATGCCGTTCAACGCACTGACCACGGCGGGGTTGAAGACGAAGCGGTAGTAATCCGGCCATGCGGCGCCGGCGACACCGGGCCCGAGCAGGATGCCGGCGACGATCTGCACCACGACCAGCGGCGCCCAGTGGTCCGTGCGGCCGAGGCGCCAGACAAGGTAGGGCGCGGTCAGGATGATCAGCATCGCCAGCAGGAAGATTTCGGAGGTGTTCATGGCGCGAGGCGGTGGGGCATGGCGTAAATGGTAGTGGGGGCCTCGTCGGCTCTCGACGTTGCCGGGTCGAGGCGGATCGAGGCGGAGCTTGGGCGGGGCTTGCTGTGGCGGCGAGCGCGAAGGTGGGGCGACAGCCGCCACGGAATGGCTCCTGTCGAGGGCCCTGGACGGGCCCGCGACTGAGTCCGCTTGATTTCCGCCGCGGCTGTCGCCCCACCTTCGCGCTGGCGAACGCCGTGGCGCCCTTGATGACATGTGAACGCTTCGCCCGCTTGGGCGCTCTCTCGCTTGGGCGATCATCGGGGTGACCGACACTCCGATTCTGACCACCGATGAAGATCGCCACCTTCAACATCAACGGCATCAACGGCCGCATCGACGCGCTGCGGCGCTGGCTCGACAGCTCGTCGCCGGACGTCGTCTGCCTGCAAGAGCTGAAGACGTCCAGCGAGACCTTTCCCGTCGCGGCCATCGAGGCTGCTGGCTACCAGGCGATCTGGGCCGGCCAGCGGGCCTACAACGGCGTGGCGCTGCTCGTGAAGGGCGGCGAGCCGGTCGAGATCCGCCGCGAACTGCCGGGTGACCCGGGCGACACCCAGTCGCGCTACATCGAGGCGGCCTGCCACGGCGTGATCGTCGCAGCGCTCTACCTGCCGAACGGCAACCCGCAGCCCGGGCCGAAGTTCGATTACAAGCTCGCCTGGTTCGAGCGGCTGATCAGCCACGCCCAAGGCCTCATCGACCAGAAGCTGCCGGTGGTGCTGGCGGGCGACTACAACGTCGTGCCGAGCGACGACGTCTGTGACATCTACTCGCCGAAGTCGTGGAAGAAGGACGCGCTGCTGCAGCCTGAAAGCCGTGACGCTTATCGCCGCTTGCTAGCACAAGGCTGGACGGATGCGATCGCCAAAATCCACCCCGGCTTGCCCGTCTACACCTTCTGGGACTACTTTCGCGAGCACTGGAAGAAGAACTCCGGCCTGCGCATCGACCACTTGCTGGTCAGCCCGACGCTCGCCGGCCGGCTGGTCGATGCGAACGTCGACCGCGAGGTGCGCGGCGCCGAGAAGCCGAGCGACCATGCGCCGACC
>CAXTDH010000523.1:0-3124 GCA_964242405.1 uncultured Rhizobacter sp.
GTCTGGTGCTGGCCGTGCTGCTCTATCTTCTGCCGGCGCGCTGGTTTGCCTGGCAGCGCAAGAAGCGGCGTCAGCTGATCGAATCGGAGTTGCCCGATGCGTTGCTTTTCATCGCGAGCGCATTGCGTGCCGGCAGCGCGTTGTCGGTCGCGATTCAGGTGCTGGTGCGCGACCAGCAAGGGCCGCTCGGGCAGGAGTTCGGCCTGGTGCTGAAGGAGCAACGCCTGGGCGTGAGCTTCGACGATGCGATCCAGAAGATGGCGCAGCGGCTCGACATCCAGGACTTCGTCCTGGTAGTGGTCGCGCTGCGGGTGTCGAAGGAAGTCGGCGGCAATCTGTCGGAGCCGCTGCAGGTGCTGGCCGAGACGCTGCGCCGCAAGGCGATCCTCGAAGGTCGCATCAAGGCACTCACCGCACAGGGTCGCATCCAGGGCATCGTGATGACGCTCTTTCCGCTGTTCCTGATGGGCGTGCTCTAACTGATGCAGCCGAGCATGAAGCTGCTCTTCACCACCACCATCGGCTGGGCCGTGCTCGGGGTGGTCGCGGTGATGCTGTCGCTGGGCTACGCGATGATCCGCAAGATCGTGGCGATCGATATCTGACCGGGGGATCACGCCATGCGCCAGCTCATCCTGCTCCTGATCATCTTCCTGTGCGCGACCACGGGCGTGGTGCTGCTGCTCTACGTCATCGCGCTGATCCGCAAGGCCCGGCCGTCCGAGCGCACGCACATGGACCCGCTGCCGATCGCACTGCGCGTGCTGTGGCCGGCCATCAACATCCTGCAGTTCCACGTGTCGGAAATCATGCCGACGTCGATGCTGGTCAAGCGCAAGCGCCAGTTGCAACTGGCGGGGCTGGAGTTCGTGTTGCGCGCCGAAGAGTTCATCGCGGTGCAGATCGTCTCGATGCTCATCGTCGGCGGGCTCGGGCTGTGGACGGCGGGCATGCTCAACGCCGTGGCCGGCACCAAGGTGTGGGTCATGCTCATGGGCTGCGTGCTCGGCTGGTTCTATCCGATCATGTGGATGCGCGACAAGCGCAAGCGCCGCGACAAGGACATCCTGCGCACCCTCCCCGGTTACCTCGACATGATCACGCTGTGCTGCCAGGCCGGCCTGAGCCTGACCGGTGCCATCGCGCAGGCGGTGCAGAAGGGACCGAAGGGCGCGCTGGGTGAAGAGTTCGACCGGATGATGCGCGAGATGCGAACCGGCGCGAGCCGCATGGACGCGCTCAATGCACTGGCCGACCGGCTCGACAACCGGCACATCAAAAGCCTGGTGTCGAACCTGACGCAGGCCGAATCGCTCGGCGCCAGCCTGGCCGACACGCTCTCCGCCATTTCCGACCAGCGCCGCACCGAGCGTTTTCAGCACGCCGAAAAGCTGGCGATGGAGGCGCCGGTGAAGATGATCGGGCCGCTCGTCATCTTCATCTTTCCGGTCACTTTCATCATCATCTTCTTTCCGCTGGTGATGGAGTTCCTGGCGTCGACGCGGACGAACTGAACTCATGCGTGCCGTTCGACTTTTCGCCGCGTCGACGGCGCTGCCGATCGGCCCGGTGCGCATCGCCGAAAGCGGCTGGGATCGGACCCGCGGGCTGCTTGGCCGGCCTGCGCTCCAAGGCAGCGAGGGGCTCTTCATCACGCGTTGCAGCTCGGTCCACACGGTCGGCATGCGGCACGTCATCGACGTCGTCTTCGTCGATCGCGCCGGCCGCATCGTGCGCATCGCGGAGCACCTCGCACCGATGCGCGTGGCGATGTGCCGAAAGGCATCGAGCGTGCTCGAACTGGCTGCAGGGCAAGCGCGCGCACTCGGGCTGCTGGTCGGCGCGCACTTGTCCGGATGGCAAACCGAAAAGGAGACCGCATGACCGCGCGATCGACATACCGAAACGGCCCCATGGGTCGCCAGCGGGGCATCTCGATGACCGAGACGCTGATCGCGCTGCCGGTGCTCATCCTCTTCGTCATGTGCGTGGTGCAGTTCGGCCTGATCTACCGCACGCGGCTGACGCTGGAATACGCGGCGCACGAGGCCGCGCGTGCCGGCTCGCTCAACAACGGCATGCCGCTGCCCTTCATCATGCGCATGCCGAACGCAACGGGCTGGGGCGCGGTGAACAGCGCGGCGCTGGAGACCACCACCAACGTGCTGACGCGCGGCAGCGTCTGGCAGGGGCTCGTCAAGGGAATGATGCCGCTCAACGTGCGCGAAGCCAGCCCCGGCGGCCTCGTCAAAGGCTGGGTCGACACCAACAAGGACATGATCGAATCGGCCTGCATCGAGTACCTGAATCCGACGCAGCACACCTTCATCGACTGGTCTTTCGTCGAGAACTTCGGAGAGAACCGCTGGGTGGTGCAGATCCCGAACGACACGATGCGCTACCGCAAGCCGCTGCCCTACGACTACAAGGCCAAGGCCTTGAGCACCGGTGCCGGCATCGACGACCCGACGCCGCCCGACGGCGAACTGCGCGGCGCCGTGTCGAACGAAACGCTGGGCGAATCGAGCGTGCTGCACCTTCGCGTGCACTACGGCTATCGGCTCGGCATCCCCGTCGCCAACAGCCTCATCGTGAAGGCGTTGCAGGGCTACCAGTTCGTTGCAGAGGCCTACTTCAAGGTGCTGTCGCCCGATGGCGCCACCGCACCGGCAGGCGACTTCAGGCTCACGCAGCTGGAGGCCTACTACCTGAGCCAAGGCAAGATTCCATTGACGGCCGAAGGCGTGGTCGGCATGGAGTCGCCTATCTACTGGCATCCGTTTTACGCCTTCGGCCCCAAGAGCGACCGCAGCATCGACCTGCAATGGGACCCGCAGTGGAACAACAACCTGGGCAACAACGTGCTCGAAGCGCCGGGCGATGCGATGACCAACGTCTTCGCGTTCGTCCGCAACAACAGCACCGAGTGGGCCAACCAGTTGCTGGGCAGCGGACTCGATGCGCTGGGCGACAAGGTCGGCACGGCCAACGCGTTCTGCCCGGCCATTTGGAGCGGTGCGGTCACCGGTGCGCTCGCCGGGATACCCAACCCGGGCGGCGGCCCCTGAGCACAAAGAAACATCTACCACCGCTTCATCCACTACACTGCCCCAGGTCAGGAGAG
>CAXTDH010000524.1:0-3123 GCA_964242405.1 uncultured Rhizobacter sp.
GCCGACGGGCTCGCCGACGGCCAGGTGCTCAACCCCACCGCCTGCCAGTTCGATCCGGCGGCGCTGCAGTGCTCGGGCGCGAAGGCCGCGAGCTGCCTGTCCCCCACCCAGGTCAGCGCGCTGAAGAAGGGCTTCGGCGGACCCAAGAACAGTGCCGGCCAAGCGCTCTACACGAGCTGGCCCTGGGACTCCGGCGTGAACGCGGCTGGCTGGCGACAGTGGAAACTGGGCTCGTCGAGCACCTCGACCCCGGATTCGCGCTTCGTCACGCTGATCCAGAACGCGATGGCCTACGAGTTCCTGACACCAGCGAACCCGGCCTTCAATATGCTGAATTTCAACTTCGACACCGACCCGGCTTCGCTGGCGGCAGAAGGGGCGATCTACGACACCAAGACGCAGACCGACCTCTCGGCATTCACCGGCCACGGCGGCAAGCTGATCTTCTTCCACGGCGCGAGCGACCCGATCTTTTCGGCCAACGACACGGCGGCCTACTACCAGCGGCTGCAGGCGACCGCCGGGGGCGCCGACAAGGCGAGCGGCTTCGCGCGCTACTTCGTCGTGCCGGGCATGACCCACTGCAGCGGTGGTCCGGCGACGGATGCTTACGACGGGCTGGCGGCGATCGTCAACTGGGTGGAGAAAGGCGTGGCGCCGGACAGCGTCGCCGCGACCACGTCGATCACGACCGCCTTGCCGTCGCGCTCGCGGCCGCTCTGCCCCTGGCCGAAGTACGCACGCTACAACGGGTCGGGCGACGTGAACGACGCGGCGAACTTCAGTTGCAGTCAATAGGGCGAAGAGATAAGGCGACGATCGCTTGACAGGTCGTAGCCTGCTCCCGAGCGCTTGGGTCCGAACGGCCGCATCCCTGCTAAGTGGACTTGTTGACCCCGGCGTGCCGGCTCCAACGGGCGCCAGACCTGATGCCGATGCCCCGGCACGTCGTCGGTCGAGCACTTGCGCCAGAAACCGGCCGGCCCGCCTGCGTGGGTGAGGCCCCGATCACCTGGCGCGACAATGCGCAGGCCATGCAGTGGGTCCAGTCCAGCGCCTTTGTCTATCCCTTGCTCGAAGCGACGCACATCGTCGGCATCGCGCTGCTGTTGGGCAGCTTGCTCGTCTTCGAACTGCGCGTCTGGGGGCATGGCGCCAGCCTCGACCCGGTCGCGCTGGCGCGGCTGGCCTTGCCGGTGACGGTCGCCGGCTTCGGCCTGGCGGCCGCCAGTGGGTTGGTGATGTTCGCGAGCCAGGCCGGCGACATCCTGACCAACCGTGCGTTCGTGTTGAAGATGTTCCTGCTGATGCTGGCCGGCCTCAATGCCGTCTGGTTCCACGGGCGCGGTGCGCTCGAGGCCGGCGACCGGCTCGCTCGGGCCCAAACCGTTCTGTCGCTGGGGCTATGGATCGGCGTCATCATTTGCGGTCGCTGGATCGCCTATCGCTGATGGGCCCGATGCCGCGTTCCGTGAGGCGATCGGGGCCTTACCTGGAGAACACCTGAATGCAACGCCGACAACATCTGCACTTCCTGGCCGGCCTCGGCTTGCTGCCGTTGGCCGCCCGGGCGCATCACGGCTGGAGCGGCTTCGATCAGGACAAGCCGCTCTACCTCGAGGGCACGGCCGAGAAGGTCGCCTGGCGCAACCCGCACGCCGAGGTGATGCTGCGGCTCGCGGGCGACCTGAAACTGCCGCCGGACCTGACGAGCCGGCCACTGCCCGCGCAGTCGGCCACCGTCGACGGTCGCAAACTGCTGGCGGCCACTCAGCCGCCGACGCGCCGCGACGCCATCGGGGCGGACGAGCTTGCGCCCCTGACGCGAATGGAGGCCTGGCAGGTCGCGGAAATCAAGCCGGGTCAGCGACTCGAGGTCATCGGCTTCACGGCGCCCGGCCAGACAGGCGCCGCGGTGCTGCGAGCAGAATATTTGTTTACCGGCGGCAAGGCCTACGGTCTGCGTTCTTCACCGGCGTAGACTGCCCGCCCGCCACTGGGCCGATACCTCGGTCGCCAGACCGCCGATCTGATCTATCATTTCTTCGGGACCCCTCAGGACTCACGCTGAAGGGGGATGGTCGCGGCTCCACTTCGCAACCGGCGTCCAGCATGTGCGTAGTGGCAACCTGGATGCTCATGCCAACTCGCTCCGTTCTCGCCGCTGCCGCGCTGGCGGTCATCTCGTGTGCAGCCCAGGCGACAACCGCCTACGGCGTCACCGACACGTCGACACAGCAGACGCTGTTGCGCTTCGATACGGCAACGCCGGGCTCGGCCATAGCCATCGGCACCATCACCGGCATGGGCGTCGGCGAGACGATCCGAGGCGTCGACTTCCGTCCCGCCAACGGCGCCCTCTACGCCGTCGCCACCAGCGCGGCAGCCACCGACGGCCACCTCTATGGCATCGACCTGGGTACCGGCCTCGCCACGGCGGTGGGCGGCGGGTTCACGCTCGTCGACAACACCTCGATGCGCCTGTCGGTCGATTTCAATCCCGTGGTCGACCGCCTGAGGGTGATCACCGGCACCGGCCAGAGTTACCGCGTCAACCCGAACGACGGAACGCTAACAGCGCAGGACACGTCGCTGGACCCGGGGCTTTCCATCTCCGGCATCGCGTATGCCAACAATCTCGCCGGCGCCGCGTCGACGACGCTCTACGCCTACGACTACTTCGGCGACACCGTCGGCACGGTCGGCGGCGTGAACGGCGTTCCCAGCCCCAACCTCGGCGGCTACACCGTCATCGGCAAGAGCGGCATCGCGAGCTTCAGCGCCGCTGCCGGCATGGACATCAGCGGCTTCGATGGCCTGGCCTACTTCATGGGCGACGACAGCGACAGCGCCGACGGCAGAAGCGAGTTCTACCGGGTCGACCTCGGCACCGGCAAGTTGGCGCTCCAGGGCAGCCTGCCCGTGGCGGCCATCGATTTTTCCCTGGTGACGACGGCTGCGGTGCCCGAGCCCGGCAGCTGGGCCTTGATGCTCACCGGTGCCGGCTGCCTGGCCTGGCGCCGCAGACGCCGGCTTCAGGGTTGCGAGCAGCGCGCGGGGAACTGCTCGCAGTAGCCCGCTACGTCGCAGGCGGCCGCCCCCCCGCCCGCGTGGATCCCCTGC
>CAXTDH010000525.1:0-3121 GCA_964242405.1 uncultured Rhizobacter sp.
CGTCTCGACCCAGTGCGGCCTGCCGCTCGAGCCGGTCGGCATCCTCGACGAGCACACCCAGGGCGAGCGGGCGACCGAATTCCTGCCGGGCGCCGACTGCCTCGGCGATATCCTGCACCGCCAGGGTTATCGCAACGTCTTCATGGGCGGGGCTTCGCTCGAATTCTCCGGCAAGGGCAAGTTCTTTCGCGACCACCACTACGACGAATTGCACGGCCGCGAGGAATGGATCGCCAGCGGCATCCCAAGGTCGCGCATCAGCGGTTGGGGCCTGCACGACGACGACCTCTTCGTGCAGGCCAAGCACCGGCTGCAGGAGTTGCACGCGGCCGGCCAACCTTTCAACCTGACGCTGCTGACGGTCGACACCCATTGGCCGGAGGGCTACCTTTCGCCCGGATGCCGGGAGCGCGGCGCGACCGAGCTTCGCGGCATCGTCCAATGCGCGGCTGCTCAGGCCGCCGACATGGTGCGGTTCGTGCGCGAGGCCGGATACGACGCCGACACCCAGGTCGTCGTCATCGGCGATCACCTGACGCCGCCCAACACACTCGCGGATGAACTCGCCAAGGTGCCAGGACGTTCGATCTACAACGGCTTCTTCGGGCGCTCGCTGCCGTCGCCGAACCGGGCCGAGATCGTGCCCTTCGACCTGCTGCCGAGCCTGCTCGACCTGATCGGCCTGCACCCGGTGGGCGGCCGACTGGGTCTGGGGGTGTCGGCGTTCGGACCGATGCCGCAACCGGCGCTGACGGCGGCCTCTCGTGCCGATCTTGCAGAGAACGTGCTTTCGCCGTCGAGGGCCTACATCCGGCTCTGGGAACCGTCGAGGCGGCTCGCTGCCGCACCGGGCAAGTCCGACCCACGCTGAGCGGTTGGGGGCTGATTGCTGACCGCTGACCGCTGGCAGTTGGCGGGGGCGGCGTGCCATCATCGTCCGATGCCGCATCGCTCACGCCGTGTTGCCGCGTGGTGTGCGGCCTTTGTCGCACCGTTGTTCGCGGCGGCCGCGGGCTTGCCGAGCGAGGTCGACGACGCGCTCGTTCGTGCCGCGATCCCGGCCGACGCGCTCGTCGCCGTCGTCGAGGAGGTCGGCAGCACCGGCTCGCCACGGCTGGCGCTGCGGGCCGACCGGCCGGTGAACCCGGCGTCGCTGATGAAGCTCCTGACGACGCATGCCGGCCTGGAACTGCCCGGTCCGGCATTTCGCTGGACGACGCCGGTCTGGATCGACGGCCCGGTCGATGCCGGCGTGCTCGACGGCAATCTTGTCATCAAGGGCAGCGGCGACCCGGCGCTGGTGCTCGAGCGCCTCTGGCTGCTGTTGCGTCGCGTCCGGCAGGCGGGCGTGCGCGAGATCCGCGGCGACATCGTCCTCGACCGGTCG
Source organism: uncultured Rhizobacter sp. (assembly GCA_964242405.1). Lineage (GTDB taxonomy): Bacteria > Pseudomonadota > Gammaproteobacteria > Burkholderiales > Burkholderiaceae_C > LMDS01. The sequence goes on from CAXTDH010000525.1 coordinate 1,388, forward strand.
ACCTTCGTCCTGCCGCCCCACGACCCGGCGGCTTTCGACGGCGAGCCGACCCGGCCGTCGAACGTCGGGCCCGACGCGCTGCTCCTCAACTACCGCTCGCTGGTGCTCGGCTTCGCGCCCGATGCGGCCGCCGGCATCGCCCGAATCACGGTCGACGTGCCGCTCTCGGGTCTGGTCGTCGACGGAAGCGTCGCCCTGGTCGCCGGGCCGTGCGGCGACTGGCGCGGGGGCCTGCGGGCCGATCTTGCCGACCCGGACCGGATCCGTTTCGGCGGCGCCTACCCTGCAGCCTGCGGCGCGCAGACCTGGCCCGTCGCCTACGCCGCGCCGGCAGGCTACGACGAACGGCTCCTCGCAGGGCTGTGGCAGGAGATCGGCGGGACGCTGGCCGGCCGGGTCCGCGACGGCAGGGCGCCGGCCGCGTCGCCGACCTTCGAAGCCGTGTCGCCGCCGCTGGCCGAGGTCGTCCGCGACATCAACAAGTACAGCAACAACCTGATGGCCGAGCAGCTGTTCCTGACGCTCGCGTCGGCGCAGGGCGGGGTCGGCACGCCGGAGGCGGCTCGCGACGTACTGAGCCGATGGGCGAGCGAACGACTCGGCAGCGCCGCCGTCGCCGGGCTGGTCGTCGACAACGGTTCGGGGCTGTCGCGCGACGGCCGGGTCAGCGCCCGGCTGCTGGCGCGGCTGCTGCAGCGGGTGGCGGCCGGGCCGCTCTGGTCCGAACTCGAGGCCTCACTGCCCCTGAGCGGCATCGACGGCACGATGCGGCGCTCGGTCGCGCTGCCGGGACGGGCGCATCTGAAGACCGGATCGCTGCGCGACGTCGCTGGCATTGCCGGCTTCGTATTGGCAGATTCGGGTCGGCGTTACCGGGTGGTCGCGATCGTCAACCACCCGAACGCGAACCGCGCCCGCCCGGTGTTCGACACGCTCGTACGGTGGGTGGCCGACGACAGCCTCAGAACGGGTTGTTGCTCGCCCGGCTCGTCACGACCGAGGCCAGACTGCTCTGTCCGCCCGAGCCGAGATGGGTGTTGTCGGCCCAGAGCCAGGTGGCGCCCGTCGCCGTGCCGCTGACGAGGGTGTTGGCGGTGCATCTGGGCAGCGGCACGGCGCAGGCGGCGTCGCGGGCGTTGACGAAGGTGACGCCCGAGTTGCCGGCATCGGCCGCGCTCGAGACCGACTGGATGTATTCGTCGAACAGCGCCAAACCGATGCGCCGCCCGTCGTTGGTGATGTTGGCGCGCAGGGCGGTGTTGTAGGCGGTTGTCAGGCGCGACAACAAGCCGGCGTTGTCGGTCTTGCGGCCGCCCGCGAGCGGCGTCAGGCCCATGTCGTACACCGTCGCGACCACGACCTTGCTGCCGGCATCGGCGAGGCGGTTGATCTGCGAGGCCTCGAGCAGTCCGGCGGCCGTCACGTTGGCTATCAACTGGGGCTCGCCGACGGCCGGGTACTGGTTGAACTGGCTGACGATGTCGTTGACGCCGATGAAGACGATCGACAGGTCGCCTGCCGCGAAGCCGCCGCTATTGGCCTGCTTGTCGACCTGCAAGACCAGATCGGCCGCCTTGGCACCGACCGTCGCCAGGATGCGGCTGGACGGTCCGGTGATGCCGGTCGTGTTGCAGTCCGGGAACACCAGGCCGTAGGCGGTCGCGACCGTCTGGATCCAAAGGGGGTTGACGGCGCAGTCGATCGTCGTGGTGTTGGCGGTGAAGCCGTTGACGC
>CAXTDH010000526.1:0-3119 GCA_964242405.1 uncultured Rhizobacter sp.
TCGTAGGGCAATGTCGCGGCCGGGTGTCGGTGCGGCATCGACGGCGGTCTCGACGCGCTCGTGGTGGCGGGGGATTCGAAACAGGCGCCAGCTCGGACGAAGGCTTCGGCGGTTGGGCGGCACAATCATCGGCTGTGGCGATGAAACCAATCCCTGAACGACGCTGGCGACTGCCGTTCCGCGCTGCAACCCGGGTGGGGGCATTGGCGGTGTGGCTGGCCGCCTGCACCGGTGGGCCGCCGGCTCACGGGCCCGGGCCTGCCGGGGCAGCGCTGGATCCGCAGGTCACGGCGGCGCTCTCCGAGGTGTCCGCCGCCCGCATCGAATCGAGGATCCGGCGCCTGGTCGGATTCGGTACGCGGCATACCTCGTCGCGGACCGATTCCGACACGCACGGCATCGGCGCGGCGCGGCGCTGGATCGAGGCCGATCTGGAACGCTGCTCGGCAGCTGCCGGCGGGCGGCTGCGCATCGGCCGCGACGAACACCTGGCACCGGCCGGTGCCCGCCTGCCGCGGGAGACACCGATCGTGAACGTCGTCGCCACCCTTCCCGGCGACGACCCGCAACAGCGTGACCGCATCCTGGTCGTGAGCGGCCACTACGACTCCCGGGTCAGCGACGTGATGAACGCGACCGCCGATGCGCCCGGGGCCGACGACGATGCCTCGGGCGTCGCGGCGGTGATGGAACTCGCCTGCGTGATGGCGTCGCGCCACTACGGCGCCACGCTCGTCTTCCTGGCGGTGGCCGGCGAGGAACAGGGCTTGCTGGGCGCCGAGCACTGGGCCGAGGAGGCACGCAAGACGCGGCTCGATGTCGAGGCCATGATCACCAACGACATCATCGGCACGCCGGTCGGCGAACACGGCGAGCGCGAGCCGCATCGGGTCCGCCTGTTCGCCGACGGCTTGATGCCGCTGCTGCAAAGCGCGCTGGTACCCGCTGCCCCCTCGACGCCCGCCGACGCGCCCGCACCGTTCCTGGCCGACCTGCGCAGCCGCATCGCCGCCCAGGTCCGGGCCGGTGGCGCGGCCGATTTTGCGGCGAATCAGCTCGGGCGACATATCAAGGATGCCGGCGAGCGCTACCTGCCGGGCTTCGACGTCCGGCTGGTGCAGCGGCAGGATCGTTTCCTGCGAGGCGGCGACCATCTGCCGTTTCTCGAACGCGGCTTTGCCGCCGCTCGACTGACCGAACCGTTCGAAGACTTCTCGCATCAGCATCAGGACATCCGGGACGAAGCCGGCCGGCACTATGGCGACGACCTCGCCTTCGTCGACTTCGACTACGTCGCCGATGTCACCCGCATCAACCTGGCGGCGCTGGCGACGCTCGCCCTGGCACCTCGACCGCCACGCAACGCCCGCATCGAAACCCTCGTGCTCGGAAACGACAGCACGCTGCGCTGGGACGCGAGTGGCGAGACGGCCGTTGCGGGCTACCGCATCCTCTGGCGCGACACCACCTCGCCGGTCTGGCAGCAGGCCCGCGACGTCGGCCTCACCGATGTCGCGACCGTGCCCGTTTCGAAGGACGATGTTGTATTCGGCATCGCCGCAATCAGCCGCAGCGGCCATGCCAGCTTGGCGAGCTTTCCGCTGCCGGCCCGGAAATGAAGCTGTCCGCAACGCCGCGGACCGTCGAGCCGGTCCGCTCCATCGAGCCGGGCAAGTCCATCGAGCCGGTCCTGCTCGAGGAGGCGAGCGACCTCGGCAAGCGGGACAGGCCGGACAAGCCCTTCCCACCGGACGACGCGACCGATCGAGCCATCGAGACGGCGTTGTGGACGCTGCTCGACCGTCGAGCTGTCGACGCGACCGTCTGCCCGTCGGAAGTGGCGCGGTCCATCGCATCCGCAGCCGCCGATTGGCGGGCGCTGATGCCGAGCGTTCGGGCGGTCGCGAAGCGACTGGCGGGCGCCGGCTTGCTCCGGGTCACGCGTCAAGGCCACGAGGTGATCGACGCAACGGCCGGCGGCGGGCCGATCCGCCTCGGCCGACCGCACGGAGCACGCGAACCACGTGAACCGCACGGACCACGTGAACCACGTGAACCACGCCGATGATCCGCATCGGCCTCATTTCCGACACCCATGGCCTGCTGCGGCCGCAGGCGCTCGCGTTCCTGCAAGGCAGCGACGCCATCGTCCACGCCGGTGACATCGGCGAGGAGGCCGTCCTCGACAGCCTGCGCCGCATTGCGCCGCTGACCGTCGTGCGCGGCAACAACGACGTCGCCGCCTGGGCTCGCGCCGTTCCGGAGGTCGCCGAGTTGTCGGTCGGCGACGGCTGGCTGTTCGCGATTCACGACCTGACCGAGCTGCGCCCCGGCGGCGGCAAGCGCCTGCCGGAGCGGGCCCGGGCCGTGGTCTCGGGGCACACCCATCGGCCGCTGGTCGAGCAGCGCGGCTCGGTGCTCTACATCAACCCGGGCAGCGCCGGGCCGCGCCGTTTCAAGCTGCCGATCAGCGTCGGGGAGCTGCTTGTCGACGCTGCCGGCTGGCGCGCCCGGACGCTGACGCTGGCGCCGTAGAGCCGACGCGTCGCTGGCTCAGGGCTTGACGAACTTGACGACGAAGTCGTCTTTCGGCTGCGGCGGCTCGGGCGCATTGCGGTCGCGCGGATCGTTCGGGTTGCGCAGGAAGTCGGCCTGCCCGACCGCCCGGAATCCGGCCGCTTCGACTTCGCTGCGCAGAAACGCTTCCTCGATGCGGTGCAGCGTGCCGGATTCCGAGATGCCGGTGCCGGGCCGGCCGGCATGGTCGGCGACGATGTAGACCCCGCCCGGCTTCAACGCCCGGAAAATCGCCCGGTTCATGTTCTGCCGGTCGACGCCGAGAAAGCCGAAGTCGTGGTAGTTGAACATCACGGTGACCAGGTCGAGCTGGCCGTCGGCGACGTCGGCGGGCACCGGGTCGTCGAAGCGTTGCGCCACCGGCACGATCCGGGCGGCCGGGGTGCCGGCCTCTCGCAGCCTGCGTTCCCGCTCGGCGAGCGCCGCCGCCGAGCCGCGCGGCGCCACGGCCGCCGGCGGTGCCGCCGCAGGGCTGCCGCCCTCCGGCTGCTGCGGTGTCCGCGGCGCCTGAGCCGGATCCTGCGGCTGGCTCTGACCATAGA
>CAXTDH010000527.1:0-3108 GCA_964242405.1 uncultured Rhizobacter sp.
ACCCGGACCTATTGAAGATGGAGCTGATTTGCTCCGTTTTCTTTGGCTTGCTCAAACCTTTTCAAGCGCAGCTATTCGCCACAATCAACTCGACCCAGAAAGCGGTGGACAAGAGTCAGACCTACGAACTTTTCGGCTACAACCTGGAAGATGAAGATCCGCAGCAATGGTCTCCAGACAAGCTAGCGGTCTTCATAGCCCGCAAGTTGGGCACGGACCCCGAGTCGCCCCTGAAGGGCCGAGTCGTCATCGCCGCGGAGACTGACGAGGAGCTGAAGGCCTTGGGGGCGGAAGTCAACTGGCGTGTCTCGACCGCTGTGGTCGTTGACGGAGTGCTCCGGCTGATAAGCAGTAATCCAAAGCGAGACACTTCGATCATGCTTGAGGACGGACGTAGGCCGCGCTCCGCACTGGAGAGCGCACGTACAGACCGCTCCAAGTTGCGTCAGCTCTACTTAGACGGGCAGGATCAGGTCCTCTACGTCCTGACTCGCAACTATCGTAAGCGGCTGGCCACACCACCTTGATCGGTCCGTGATCGCATAGGAGCCTCGAGTCCACTTAACTTCTCCGTGGACACGTGGATACTTTCCCCGAACCGGTCGTTGGTGGTCGGCGTCGACGTCGCAAGCACAGCGACGAGTTCAAGGCGCAGGTGGTCGCCGCCTGCAGCCAGCCGGGCGTCTCCATCGCATCGGTTTCGATGGCTCATGGTGTCAATGCCAACCTGGCGCGACGCTGGATGATCGACGCCGGGGGCAACGGCAGTCGCGGGCCGGTTGAGCGGATTCGCGCGGCGTCGGACACCTCGGCACCGAAGCTTGCGTTGCCGCCGCCCTTCGTCGCGGTACCGATGCCGTCGAATTCAGTCGCGTCCGAGATCCGCATCGAGCTACGCCGTGGCGCGACGGCCATCAGCGTGGCCTGGCCGACGACGGCTGCTGCCGAGTGCGCCGCCTGGATGCGCGAGCTGCTGCGATGATCAGGATCGACGCCATGTGGCTTGCGACCGAGCCCATGGACATGCGCGCCGGGCCGGGTCGTCTGCTCGCGCAGGTCGTGGCGGTGTTCGGAGCGGCCCGGGCCCATCACGGCTACCTGTTCGCCAATGTCCGCGGCACGCGCATCAAGCTGCTCGTCACCGACGGCTTCGGTGTCTGGTGCGCCGGTCGTCACCTGCACCAGGGCCGCTTCCTCTGGTCGGCACGAATGGCCGAGGGTGGTCTGGCGCTCACGCAAGCGCAGTTCGACGCGCTCGTCGTCGGCCTGCCGTGGACCCGGCTCGAGGAGCTGCAGCGCATCGCCTACGTGTGACGCGTTCGGTGGGGGTGACGCTGCTATCCGCGGGCAATCCGAGGATGTGCCGATGACGAGCGTCGACGTTGTCGGCACCATGGGCGCTCATGGTCGACCTTTCCACGCTCCGGGCCGAAGACCTTCAGGGTCTCGAGCCGGGCGCCGTCGCCGAGCTCGCGGTGCGGATGCTGGGCGAACTCAAGCTGCGGGGCGAGCAGGCGGAGCGCGACGCGCAGACCATTCGCTTCAAGAACGCCCGGCTCGAGAAGATCACCTTCGAGCTGGCGCGGCTGAAGGCCTGGAAGTTCGGCGCCCGCACCGAGCGCATGAACGCCGAGCAGCGGCAGCTCTTCGAGGCCACCGTCGCCGAGGATGAAGCCGACCTCGCCGCGCAGCTCGCGGCGTTGCAGGGTGCGGCGAAGACCGAGGGCGATGCCGCCGGGTCCCGGCCCGAGGCGAAGGCACAGCCGCGCAGGAAGCCGCTGCCCGATCATCTGCGTCGCGTCGACCACCACCACGAGCCCGAGGACACGAACTGCGGCAACGACGGCTGCGGCCGGCCGATGACTCGCGTCGGCGAGGACGTGAGCGAGCGGCTCGACGTGATCCCGGCCGAGTTCTTCGTGCACCGCCACATCCGCGGCAAGTGGACCTGCCGGTGCTGCGCGGCCCAGGGCGACGCCCGGCTGGTGCAGGAGCCAGTCGATCCGCAGATCGTCGACAAGGGCGTGCCGACCGCGGGCCTCGTAGCCCATACGATGATCGGCCACTTCGTCGACCACCTGCCGTACTACCGGCTGGAGCAGGTCAACGCGCGCTCGGGCGTGGTGACGCCGCGCTCGACGCTCGCGAGCTGGAGCGGCGCCGGAGGCGCGGCGCTGACGCCGCTCTTCGATGCCCACCGCGACTTCATCCTCGGCGCCCACGTACTGCACGCCGACGAGACGCCAGTGCGGCTGCTCGACCCGGGCGCGGGCAAGACGCGGAAGGCCTACGTCTGGGCCTATGCGCGGGGCGCCTTCGACCCGGTGCCAGGCGTCGTCTACGACTTCTGCATCAGCCGAGCGGCGCGCCATCCGGTCGCCTTCCTCGGCAAGTGGAGCGGCACGCTCGTCTGCGACGACTACGGCGCCTACGACGTCGTCTTTAAACGCGAGGCGCGGATCGAGGCCGGCTGCATGGCGCATGCGCGGCGCCGATTCGACGAGCTGCTGAAGTCGAACGCGAGCGCGGTCGCCACGCCGGCGCTGCAACGCATCGCCGAGCTCTACCGCATCGAGCGGGAGATCGCGACGCTTGCGCCGGACGAGCGCCTGGCAGTTCGGCGCGCTCGCAGCCGACCGCTCTGGGATGCGCTGCAGTCGTGGATGGTCGTCGAGCGGCGCAAGGTGCCCGACGGCGGCGGCGCGGCGGCGGCGCTCGACTACAGCCTCAACCGCTGGAAGGTGCTCGGCCGCTTCCTCGAGGACGGCGATGTGCCGATCGACAACAACCACTGCGAGAACCTGATCCGCCCCTGGGCGATGGGAAGAAAGGCATGGCTCTTCGCCGGTAGCGAACTCGCCGGCCAGCGCGCGGCCATGGTCATGAGCCTCGTGCACTCGGCCAGGCTCCACGGGCACGACACGTGGGTCTACCTCAAGGACGTGCTCGAGCGGCTGCCTATGCATCCGAACCACCGCATCGACGAACTGCTGCCGCATCGCTGGACGCCGGGCGGCTGACGCAAACACCGACCAGCCTCGGCGCGTCAATGTGCCGTGGCCAGCCGCTTACCATCCGCTGCGCTTCCGGGAACGACGAAGGAGCGAC
>CAXTDH010000528.1:0-3104 GCA_964242405.1 uncultured Rhizobacter sp.
AACCAGATGCCACCTGCAGTCAGAACGCCGCAAACGACGAGTGGCACCAGCACCTGGACAGCGTTGAACGCCTCGCCCTTCAGCACGCGGGTCAGCAGCAGGTTCTGCGCGAGGGCCGGAACCCAGAGATACCAGGGCGATTCGCCGCCCAGGCTGAAGATGTTGATGAGCGGCAGGAGCGAGGCGGCCAGCATGACGACCGTGGTGCTGGCCTGCGCCTCCTTGAAGGTCTTGCACCGGATCGCCACCGCCATCAACAAGGCCGACACCGCTGCTGCAAACGGCAGCAGGACGATGATGAACAACCCCGCCTCGTGAGGCCCGTATTGAAAGAGGGCCGCGAGCGTGTCACTGCGCAGCAGCCACTGGCCGGGCAGGAAGCTGATGCACGACAGCACGGCGATCAGCATGGCGACGGTCGCGACGGCGCCCCACTTGCCGAGCACCAGCCAGCTGTGGCCGATCGGGTTCATCATCAGCGGCTCCAGCGACCCGCGCTCGCGTTCGCCGGCGGTGGTGTCCAGCGCTGCGTTCAAGGCGCCGTACAGCACGGCCATCATCACGAAGTAGGGCAGGGCCCCGGTGACTTGCGTCGCGCGCGTCTGGGTGCTGGCCAGGTCGCGGCTCTCCACCCGGACCAGCCGTAGCAGTTCGGGGCTGACACCGCGTAGTGCCAGCGACAGCATCACCCGTTCCCGGTTGAACGCCTCAAGCAGGGACTCCGCCGTGCGGCTGCCGGCGAGCGATCGCTGGTTGGCACTGGCATGGACGACCTCGACGATGGGCGCCTCGGCGCGTTGCAGCGCTGCTTCGAAGTCGGCCGGCAGCACGATCACCGGGTCGACAAGCGTCGCCTGCCGCAACTGCGCTTCGTAGTCGGCGGGCGCGATCTCGATGACGTAGGTCTGGCGCTCGAGGAAGTTGCGCAGCGTCGGCGCCCGTTCGATGCCGGCGACGACCAGCACCCGTCGTTCGTTCTGGCCTTCGAGCGATGCCACGAGCCCGGACAGGGCGAGCAGCACCACCGGCCCCATCAACACGGCCGACAGCAACACGGTCAGCAGCGTCCGGCGGTCACGCAGGGCATCCCGCACTTCCTTGCGGTAGACGATGGCCGCGGCGCTGAGCGAACCACCGGGATGCGGGCTTGAAGACATCGGTATCGGCATCAGCGGGCGCCCGCTTCGAAGGTGTCGGCGACTTGCTTGCGTGGCGAGTAGCCCTGAAAAGCCAGATGGACGAACGCCTCCTCGAAATCCTGTTCGCCGGTGGCCTCGATCAGCTCCGCCACGCTGCCGGCAGCCACCGTGCGGCCTTCGGCCACGACCACCACGCTGTCGCACAGCCGCTCCACCTCCGACATGATGTGGCTCGAGAAGACGATGCACTTGCCGCCACCCTGCGCCGTGCGCAGGTACCGCAGGCTCTCCCGCAATGCCCGGGTCGCGAGCACGTCCAGGCCATTGGTCGGCTCGTCGAGCACGATGTTCGCCGGATCGTGGACGAGGGCACGGGCCAGGGCGGTCTTCATGCGCTCACCCTGGCTGAAGCCGTCGCTGCGGCGGTCGAGCAGCGCCCTCATGTCGAGCATCCGGGCGAGGCCGTCGGCACGCGCCTCGGCGGCGTCGCGCGTCAGCCCCTGGAGCCGGCCGTAGTAGACGATGTTCTCGCGGGCCGTGAGCCGTGGGTAGAGGCCGCGGGCGTCCGACAGCACCCCCATTCGCGCCAGCGCCGCCTGGCGGTCGGTCCGCACGTCGATGCCGTCGACCGACAGGCTGCCCGCATCGGCCTCGATCAGGCCGGCCAGGATTCGCAAGGTGGTCGTCTTGCCGGCGCCGTTCGGCCCGAGCAGGCCGGTGATGCGGCCATCGGGCGCATCGAAGCTGATATTTTCAATCGCTTGAACCCAGCCGCGGCCTTGACCCCAGGGCATTGTCGAGCGCCGCCAACTCGCCCATCCGTCCTGCCGCCGGCCCGGCCGTCCATCCTGCCCCACCTTCGGCCCTTCGTCCTGCCTCCTGTCCGGCGTGACCGATCCGGTGTTTCGTTCGGGGCGTCGTCCACCAGCCGCCTCGACGACGAAGCGCTTGGCGAGCCGGTCGACCCGGATCATCGGCCGACCTCGGCCGACAGGGTGATCGGCAGGAACGCCGGCGGCCGCGGGACAGCGGCGATGCAGCCGGCGTCGACAGCGAGCGCATCGGCATCCGAGTCGGCGTCGATGAAGCGGTAGACGACGTCGCGCATGCAGCCGATCCCGAGCAGGCCATGGCCGGCATTCGGGACGACGATCTGCCGTGCAGTGGCACCGAGGGCGCGGGCGACGGCGGTCGCGTGCCGTGGCGGCGTCGCCGGGTCGAGGCCGCCGCTCAACAGCAACGTCGGGGTACGGCTGGGCGGTACGCGGTAGAAGTCGGGTGCGACGGCGCCGCGCGGCCAGCGGGCGCAGACACGGCGGTAGAAGTCGGCGTCGTCGTTGCCGAAATCGGCGCCGGGCTTGTCGGCAGATTGGTCCATGACCGTCAGATCTTCGGCACAGACGACCGAGAAGTGCAGGCCCATGGCCAGCGGCGCTGGGCGGCCGGACGACGGCATTGCGCTCGCACCGAGCAACGGCTCGAAGCGGCCGGCCGCCGCGGCGCTGATGGCGGCCGGGAGTGCCGCCGCCATCGACGGCACGTAGAGCGGTTGGCGGACGGCCGACAGCAGCAGGCTGCGGGTGAGCTGGAAGTGCTCGATGGCTCCCGTCAGCGGGTGGGCCGCGACGACCGGCCTGGGCAGGCCGGCGAGGAGCGACCGCCAGTCGCGGCGCAACGAAGGATAGCGCTCGGCGCACGCTGCGCTGGCCTCGCAGGACATGAAAAGAGCGTCGAGGGCTGCCTGACCGTCCGTCGAGTAGCTCCGGGGCAGTGCCATATCGGGCGGCGCGACCGCATCGAGCACGGCCCGGCGCACGGCACCTGGGTACTGCCGGAGGTAATCGAGTACTGCCCGGGTGCCGTAGGAGACGCCGACAAGGTCGATCTGCTCCACGCCCAGTTGTCGGCGGACGGCGTCCAGATCCTGCATCGCGATCGAGGTGGTGAAAAACCGCAGATCGGTTT
>CAXTDH010000529.1:0-3097 GCA_964242405.1 uncultured Rhizobacter sp.
CTACGAAGCGAGCGTCGCCGACGACCGCAAGGATGCGCCCTACTTCTTCAGCGCCGCGCGGCTGCGGTTCAAGACCTTGCTGAAGAACACGCACGAAAACTTCCAGCCGCGCTACTCGCCGGACGGCCGGGAGGTCGCCTTTCTGGAGGACCGAACGACGCTGAAAGTGCTGAGCCTGGCGACCGGCGACGCGCGGCTCGTGCTGCCCGGCAGCTTCAACTACTCCTACAGCGACGGCGACCAGTGGTTCGACTGGTCCCCGGACGGCCGCTCGTTGCTCGTCACCTTCGCCGACCGCAACCGCTGGAGCAGCGAAGTCGGCCTGATCGACGCGCAGGGCAAGGAGCCGCTGCAGAACCTGACCTTGAGCGGCTATGAGGATTCGCATCCGCTCTGGGCGCGGGGCGGCCGGCAGATGATCTGGCTGAGCGACCGGATGGGCCTGCATGGCACCGGTTCGGGCGGCTCGTCGCAGCAGGACGTGTTTGCGATGTTCTTCACCCGCGAAGCCTTCGACCGCTTCAACCTCGACAAGTCGGAGTTCGCGCTGCTGAAAAAGCAGGAGGACGAGGACAAGAAGGCGCTCGACGAGAAGAAGGCGCTGGACGCGAAAAAGGCACCACCCGAACCCCGCCCTGGCGCCCGGCCGCCGCCGACGGCAAAGGGCAGCACGCCGCCCGAGGACGACAAACGGGACAAGCGCGTCGTCGCCGCCCGCGAGAAAGCCGGCTTGCCCGAGGAGCCGATCAAGCTGCCCGAGCCCGTCAAACTGGAGCGCGACAACCTCGAGGACCGGATCGCCCGGCTGACGCCCAACTCCGGCAACATCCGGGCGGCAGCGATGACGCCCGACGGCGAGACCCTGTTCTTCGTCACCCGCACGGCCGAGAGCTATGAGGTCTGGACCGACCGGCCGCGTGCCAAGGAGGTGAAGAAGTTCGCCGACTTGCCGGCTGCCAAGCCGGAGCGTGAAGACGACGAGCCGGTCGACCTGCAGCTCGACGCCAAGGGCGAGAACGGGTTCGTGCTCGCCGGCGGCGTGATCCAGAAGTTCAAGGTGCCGAAGGAACCGGGCAGCGATCCGAAGGCCGAGGCGGTCGCCTTCAACGCCGAGATGCGGATCGACCGGGCGGCGGAACGGGCCGGCATGTTCGAGCACGTCTGGCGGCAGACGCTGGCGAAGCTCTACGTCGCCGACATGAACGGTGTCGACTGGCGCTATTACCGGCAGGTCTACGAGAAATTTCTGCCCTTCATCGCCGACAACCACGACTTCACCGAATTGCTGAGCGAGATGCTTGGCGAGTTGAACGTCTCGCACACCGGCTCCGGTTATCGGCCGCAGCAGCCGGGCGGCGACGCGACCGCGGCGCTCGGCCTGTTCTTCGACGACGCCTGGGCGGGCGACGGCCTGAAAATCGCCGAGGTGATCGAAGGCGGCCCGCTGGTCGGCGCCCGGTCGGCGGTGCGCGCCGGCATGGTGATCGAGGAAATCGACGGAACGCCGATCCTTGCCGGCCGGGAGTACGACTCGTTGCTCAACGCCAAGGCCGGCAAGCGGCTCGAGCTCGCGGTGCACGACCCGGCCACGGGCCGGCGCTTCAAGCAGACCGTCAAGCCGATCGCGCTCGCCGCCCAGGAGGAACTGCTCTACCGGCGCTGGGTGAAGACCGAGCGGGCCTTGGTCGACCGGCTCTCGGGCGGGCAACTCGGCTACGTGCATGTGCGCGGCATGGACGACGAGAGCTACCGCGATGTCTACTCCGAGATCCTCGGCCGGGCGAGCGGCAAAAAGGCGCTGATCGTCGACACCCGTTTCAACGGCGGCGGCAACCTGCACGACGAACTCGCGACGCTGCTCGCCGGCCGGCGTTACCTCGAATTCCTGCCGCGCGGCCAGTCGCTCGGTTGGGAACCGACGGGCAAGTGGACCAAGCCGTCGCTGGTGCTCATCAGCGAAAGCAACTACTCCGACGCCCACCTGTTCCCGTGGACCTATCGGCATCTCGGCATCGGCAAGCTGCTCGGCATGCCGGTCGCGGGCACCGGCACCGCCGTCTGGTGGGAGACGTTGCAGGACCCGAGCGTCTACTTCGGCATTCCGGAGGTCGGTTTTCGCGACGAGCGCGGCGAATTCATGGAGAAGGCGCTGATCGAGCCGGATGTCCGGGTCGCGAACGACGCCGATCAGGTGGCGATCGGTCGCGATCAGCAGATCGAGGAGGCGGTCCGGCAGTTGCTCGTTCCGACGGCTGCGGCGAAGGCGCCGTGACGGGAAGGCGGTTCGTCAGCGCCGGACGGCTCGGGCGGTGACGACCAGCGGGTAGCGGTCATCGGCGTGTGCGAGTTCCTCGGGCCTCAGGTCTTCGCAAGCCAGGCCGTGGAGAAAGGCGACTGCCGCGAGGACGTTGCCCGGGCCGGTGACCTGGACGTCTGTGGAATCGCTTCGATCTTGGCGATCGCTTTGGCCCGATTCCGCGTCGGCCCGACCTTCGCTCCCCCCGAAGCCGGCGTCCCGCAACAGTCGGCTCATCGATTGCGGCGTAAAGCGCCAGTGCTCGCCCCAGCGGTCGCGGTCGAAGGGGCTGATCTGGCTGATGCCGGGAGCCGTCAGCAGCAGCACGCCGCCCGGCCGCAGGATGCGGTGGATGGTGCGGAGCGCGGCCACCGGCTCATAGAGGTATTGCAGCGTCTGGGTGCAGATGAAGCAGTCGAAGTGCGCATCGGGCAGGCCGGCGCCGTCGGCCAGGTCGGCGACGATCGTCGCCTGCGTGTTGCTGTTGTCCCGGTGCAGCACCTCGCTGACGCTCACCCGGTCGCCGCCGAAGCGGTGGGTGTAGGCCGGGTCGCCGACCTCGAGCACGCATCCGCGAATGTCGGCGCTGTGCCGCAGCAGGAAGTTCTCGATGTAGTAGCGGTCGACGGGGCGGCCACGGCCACCGCCGAAATCGCCGTCGATCGGTTGCAGGCGGCGGAGGTCGCCGAGCTCGATCGGTAGGGGTGCAGGCGTGTCGTCGTCGGCTTCTGAGCGGGTCATCGAGGATCTCGGGTCGGCTGGGCAGGGCCGTGATGCGGCAAGGCGTGTGCCGCCCGAGGC
>CAXTDH010000530.1:0-324 GCA_964242405.1 uncultured Rhizobacter sp.
GTACCCGAGCGAGGAGGACATCGCCGCGACGAGGCTCGGCCAGTCGGTGGCGCCGACGGGTGTTTCGCGGCCGGCTGAATCGGTCGTCCTGCCGGGGGTGACGATCGATGGCGCGGCCGCCGCGCTGCTGGATCCGTCATCGCCGGAGCTTGGCGTGACTGTCGGCTCGGCCGCGCCTGCAGTGCCTTTGGGGGATGCGATCCCGACTGCTGTCTCGGCAGTCGCCGGGGCTGCGTCGGCGCCGGTCAACGCCTCGTCGCAGTTCGCCGCGGCGGCTTCCACGCCCCGGCGCCGAAGCTCCGGCGCGTCGAGCTGAGCCAGGCG
>CAXTDH010000530.1:334-3096 GCA_964242405.1 uncultured Rhizobacter sp.
TCCTTGGCCGCAGCCGCGGCGTCCTCGCCAGTTGTCCCTTCGTCCCGGGCCGTGGTGGCCGCTTCCCCGCCGGTCACCTCGTCGCCGCGAGTCGCCGCGGCGCCCCGACCGGCGGCGCAGGCATCGACTCTCGCAGCCTCTTCCCGGCGTCCCGCAGCCAGAGCCGTCACGGCCGAAGGCCCGGCGTCCTCCCCCGAGCAGGTCGCGCTCGAGAACCTGTTCCGCGTCCGGACGCGATGAACGCGGTGTTCGACCGGCCGTCGCCCTGGCAGCGGATCCGGCCGGTGTTCAGCGGCTTCGACATTCCGCTGCTGCTGGCGATGCTGCTGCTCGGCACCGCCGGCCTGATCACCATGTACTCCGCCGGCTTCGACTCCGGCACCCGATTCCCCGATCACGCCCGCAACATGGCGCTGGCGATCGGCGTGCTGTTCGTCGTCGCCCAAGTGCCGCCGCAGACGCTGATGAAAGTCGCGGTGCCGCTCTACGCGATCGGCGTGGCGCTGCTGGTGGCGGTGGCGGTCGTCGGCGTGACCAAGAAGGGGGCGACGCGGTGGCTGAACGTCGGCGTCGTCATCCAGCCGAGCGAGATCCTGAAGATCGCCACGCCGCTGATGCTCGCCTGGTGGTTCCAGCGGCGCGAAGGCCAGGCGCGGGCGGCCGACTTCATCATCGCCCTGCTGCTGCTGGCGGTGCCGGTCGGGCTGATCGTCAAGCAGCCGGATCTGGGCACGGCCATCCTGGTGCTGTCGGCCGGGATGTACGTCATCTTCTTCGCCGGGCTGCCCTGGAAATTGATCGTGCCGGTGCTGGTGATCGGCGGCATCGCGATCACGGCCATCGTCCTCACCGAAGACCGCATCTGCCAGCCCGACCTCAAGTGGCCGATGATGCGCGACTACCAGAAGAACCGCATCTGCACCCTGCTCGACCCGACCACCGACCCGCTCGGCAAGGGCTTCCACATCATCCAGGGCATGATCGCGATCGGCTCCGGCGGCGTGCAGGGCAAGGGCTTCATGAAGGGCACGCAGACGCACCTGGAGTTCATTCCCGAGCGCACCACCGACTTCATCTTCGCCGCCTTTTCGGAAGAATTCGGCCTGATCGGCTGCGCGAGCCTGGTCGCCGGGTTCATCTTCTTGATCTTCCGCGGCCTGATGATCGCCGCCGATGCGCCGACCGTCTTCACCCGGCTGCTCGCCGGCGCGATCACCCTCAGCTTCTTCACCTACGCCTTCGTCAACATGGGCATGGTGAGCGGCATCCTGCCGGTGGTCGGCGTGCCGCTGCCGTTCATCAGCTACGGCGGCACGGCGATGGTGACGCTCGGAATGGGGCTCGGCATGCTGATGTCGATCGCCAAGAGCCGGCGGCTGGTGCAGAGCTGAGCGGCGGTCGGCCCAGCAGCGAACGCGAGGGCCGCTCGCCTGGCACGACGCAGCAGTCGCCTGGCGCCAAGCGCCAAGCGCCAAGCGCCAGGATCAAGGGCAAAGCACGAAAGGCCGGGCGCGGTCAAGACGTCTCTTCTGCAGCGCCCGACGACACCGTCTCCATGGCTGGAAGGCGCACCACCATCAAGGTCCCGGGCGGCACGTCGCGCGGTGCCGCATCGCTGACCGTCACCTCGGCGCGGTGCTGCAGGGCGATTTCGCGGACGATCGCCAGCCCGAGCCCGGAGCCGTCGACGCCGGTGCCCAGCGACCGGTAGAACGGCTGGAAGACGAGTTCCCGCTCGGCCGCAGCGATGCCCGGCCCCGAGTCCTCGACCTGCAGCACGACGACCTGCCCGAACGGGTCGTCGATCACCCGCACGGTGACGGTGCCGCCTTCCGGCGTGTACTGCAACGCGTTGTCCACCAGGTTGCGGATCATCTCGCGCAGCAACAGCGCGTCGCCGTGCACCCGGGTCGCAGGCAGCGTCCGCCCCGGCGACACGTCGCCCGGCCCCTCGTAGCCGAGGTCGATGCGCTTCTCGAGCGCCCGTGGCACGAAGTCGCGAACGGTCTCGGTGGCCAGCCGGGCGAGGTTCACGGCCGCGCGGCGGGCGGTGTGTTCCCGGTCTTCGGCACGCGCCATCGCGAGCAGCTGATTGACCATGTGGGCGGCGCTCTGGCTGGATCGGGCAATCTGCTGCAGCGTCTTGCTGAGGGCACGAGGATCGGCCCCGCCGGCATCGATCAGGCGCTGCGCCAGTTCCGCCTGGGTGCGCAGGCCGGCGAGCGGCGTCTTCAGCTGGTGGGCCGCATCGGCGAGGAAGCGCTTCTGCGTCCGCATCGACTGGTCGAGCCGGGTCAGCAGGTCGTTGATCGCCAGAACGAGCGGCGACACCTCCTCGGGCGCCTGCAGCTCGTCGATCGGGCTCAGGTCGCTGCTGTCGCGCCGGCGGATGCGCTGCTGCAGTTCGTTGAGCGGCGCGATGCCCCGGGCGAGCGCCAGCCAGACCAGCAGCACCGCGAGCGGCAGGATGACGAACTGCGGCAGGATCACGCCCTTGATGATTTCGGTCGCGAAGCGCGAGCGCTTGTGGACCGTCTGTGCCACCTGGATCAGCGTCGCATCGCCCGGGGCTGCGGCGTCGGCCCCCGGGCGCGGCCCTTGCGCCGGCGCGTCGAGCCACATGTAGGCGACCCGCACGGTTTCGCCGCCGAAGGTTTCGTCCCGAAATCGCATCTCGTCGAACGCCGCCCGCGGCTCGTCGCGCGGCGCTGCCAGTCGATCGGTTCCACTCAGCAACTCGCTGCGGGGGTTGAGAACCTGGT
>CAXTDH010000531.1:0-3090 GCA_964242405.1 uncultured Rhizobacter sp.
GCCGAGCGTGATGCGGCTTCGGCGGGCGCGGTGGACGACAGGACGGAGCTTGATTTCACAGTAATTCCTGCAGAGTGTTGATGAGCTTCGCAGGCAGCTTGGCCGGTCGCCGGCTGGCCCGGTCGACGTAGACATGAACGAAGTGCCCATGTGCCGCGGTCAGCGGCTCGCCACTGGCGAAGAGGCCGATGCGGTAGCGCACGCTCGAGGTGCCGATGCTCGCCACCTGCAAGCCGGCCTCCACCACCTGCGGGAATGCGAGCGACGAGAAGTAATTGCAGTGCGTCTCCACCACCAGCCCGATCACCGGGCTGTGCGCCACATCGAGCGCACCGGCGTTGATCAGGTAGTGGTTCACCACCGTGTCGAAGTAGCTGTAGTAGACGACGTTGTTGATGTGCCCGTAGGCGTCGTTGTCCATCCAGCGGGTGCTGATCCGGTCGAAGTGCCGAGACGCCTGGCGCGACGGCGGGACCGGGCGGGATGCCGTCGGCAGAAGGTGGGGAACACGGGTCGGCTCGGCCGCAGCGGCATCGGTCATGCGGCATTGTTCCATTGTCGCCAGCTCGCCACTGCTTCATGAACCGTACCGAGATGGACGCGCACGGTGTCGGCGACATCGCGCCCGTAGCCGCCGGCCATCGACACGGCCACCGGGATGCGACGGCCTCGGGCCGCCTCGAACACCCGTCGGTCGCGCTCGACGAGGCCTTCGGTGGTGAGCTTCAGGCGCCCGAGGCGATCGCCTTCGTGCGGGTCGGCGCCGGCGAGGTAGAAGATCAGGCCGGGGGGTTGCTCGGCGTGGCGGCGCCACATTTCGGCGAGGGCGGTATCGAGCGCGGCGAGGTAATCGGCGTCGCCGCAGCCGTCCGGCAGGTGGACGTCGAGGTCGCTCGTCTCCTTGCGAAACGGAAAGTTCTTCGCCCCGTGGAGCGACAGGGTGAACACGGTCGGGTCGTCGCGAAAGATGGCGGCGGTGCCGTTGCCTTGATGGACATCGAGGTCGACGACGGCGACCCGCAGCAACGCCCGCTTGCGCCGGTGCCACTCCGCCTGCATCAGCCGGGCCGCGACCGCCACGTCGTTGAAGACGCAGTAGCCGCCGCCCTTGTCGGCGGTCGCGTGGTGGGTGCCGCCGGCCACGTTCAGGGCCACCCCTTCGCCGAGCGCGGAGCGGGCCGCGCAGATCGTTGCGCCGACCGAGCGGCGGGCGCGCGCCACCATCGCTTCGCTCCAGGGAAAGCCGATTTCGCGTTGCGCGGCCGGCGCGAGCGCGCCGGTGATGACGGCCGCCAGGTACGAGGGTGTGTGCGCCAGGGCGAGTTCGCCGTCGCTTGCCTCGGGGGCGGGCTGAAGCTCGACTGTGCTCAGCTTTTCGAGTTCGTCCCGCAGAAGACGGTACTTCGACATCGGAAAGCGATGCCCCGGCGGCAGTGGCAGAACGAACTGATCGGCATAGAACGCATGCATGAACAACTGATTCCAGCAAATTTTGTTGCAGCGCAGCAATCTCTTCTCAAGCGGCGCAGATTTCGCTATACTGAGCGCATGTTGCAGTGCAGCATTTTCTGCAGCATTCAACCGAGCCCCACTTTTTTAGGAGACTTGACATGATGACCGCTGAACAATTGATCGCCACCCAGAAGGCCAACCTCGACACCCTCTTCGGCCTGACCGCGAAGGTTTTCGAAGGCGTCGAGAAGATGGTCGAACTGAACCTGCAGGCCGCACGCACGACGATGAGCGAAACGGCCGATGCCGCCAAGTCGGCCATGGCCCTGAAGGACGCGCAGGAGATGATGGCCTTTCAGGCAAGCCTCCTGCAGCCGGCCGCTGAGAAAGCAGCTGCCTACAGCCGCCACCTGTACGAAATTGCCACGTCCACCTCGACCGAACTCAAGCGCCTCACCGAAGCGACCGCCGCGGATGCCCAGAGCCGTTTCATGACCGCCGTCGACACGGCTGTCAAGAGCGCCCCGGCCGGCAGCGAGAACGTCGTCGCGATGATGAAGTCGTCGGTCGCCGCGGCCAGCAACGCCTTCGAAGGCGTGCAGAAAGCCGTCAAGCAGGCGAGCGACGTCGCTGAAGCCAACATGCAGACGATGAGCAGCAACGCGAGTAAGGTCGTCGAGGCGGTCAGCAAGCCGCGGATGGGCTGATACCTTCCTCGAAGAAGGAGACGGTCGCCGCAACCCGGCGGCTGTAGACCTTCGTTCCCGGCCTGAACGTTTCAGGCCGATGCCGATCTGATGACGGCTGCTGGCCCACCAGCGGCTTTCGAAAGGTTGTCTCTTCGGTGCCTCGCGTCTGCCAGGTGCCTTCGGCCCGGTGCTTGCATCGGGCCGTTTTGTTTGTGGGAACGGCTATAACCAAGCAACCAAACTGTTGTTTGCATTCGACCGTCGGCTCCTTACATTCCCAGTCGGCTCCCAGCGTTGTCAGACGCTCGCCCTGCCGCGCCGCTGCCGGCCCCCACTCCATGTACCAATACAACGCCTTCGACCAGCAGTTCATCCGGCAACGTGCCGCGCAGTTCCGCGACCAGCTCGATCGCCACGTCGGCGGTCGTTTGCCGGAAGAGGAATTCCGGCCACTGCGCCTGCAGAACGGCTGGTACGTCCAGCGCCATGCGCCGATGCTGCGGATCGCAGTGCCGTACGGCGAAATCAATGCGCCCCAGCTGCGTGCGCTCGCCGCGATCGCCGATGAATTCGACCGCGGCTACGGCCACTTCACCACTCGGCAGAACCTCCAGTTCAACTGGATCCCGCTAGACCGGGCCGCCGACGTGATGGATGCGCTCGCCGCGGTCGACATGCACGGCATTCAGACGAGCGGCAACTGCATCCGCAACATCACCAGCGACGCGCTCGCAGGCGTCGCTGCCGACGAAGTCGTCGACCCGCGACCCTATGCCGAGCTGCTGCGCCAATGGAGCACGTTGCACCCGGAATTCGCCTTCCTGCCGCGCAAGTTCAAGATCGCGATCACCGGCGCGACCGAAGACCGTGCCGCGACCGCCTGGCACGACATCGGCCTGCAGGTGCTCGAGAACGACGCGGGCGAGATCGGCTTTCGCGTCCGGGTCGG
>CAXTDH010000532.1:0-3076 GCA_964242405.1 uncultured Rhizobacter sp.
GTGCTGCACCTGCCGCGCCAGCGGCCGAGCTTGTTGGTCGACATCTTCGCCCCCAGATGCCGGCTGCCGGTCTGGGAGGCGGAGGACAAGCAGCCCGCGGAGGGGGGTTGCATCTACTTCGCGCCGCCGGACTACCACCTACTCGTCGACGAGGGACCTCAATTGGTGCTTTCCGCGGATCCTCCGGTGTGTTTCTCGCGCCCGTCGATCGATGTGCTGTTCGAGTCGGCAGCCGATGTCTGGCGGCGGCGCCTGCTCGGCATCGTCCTGACCGGCGCCAACGAGGACGGCGCCGCCGGCCTGGCGGCGGTGCGGCGTGCCGGCGGCCGGGCGGTGGTGCAGCAGCCGTCTGAGGCGCAGGCATCGCTCATGCCTCGTTCCGCATTGCAGCGGGTGCCGGACGCGCTCGTGCTCGACCTGGCCGAGATCGCCGGCTGGCTGGTGGCCCGAGCGGCGCCGCGCGGCGACTTGGCGGCGTCGCGAGGCGAGCCAACGGCGTCGCGAGCCGGCCCTGCAGCGCCGAAAGCCGGCCCAACGGCGTCGCTGCATGCCCCGGCATCCCCCCGAGGTCGTTCATGACGGCGAGGGAGGCCGCTGGCGGCGTCATCCGGGTCAAGTGCCTGCTGGTCGATGACCTCCCGGAAAACCTGCTGGCACTGTCGGCCCTGCTGCGCAGCGACGACGTCGAGCTCCTGACCGCCCGTTCGGGGACCGAGGCGCTCGAATTGTTGCTCGTCCACGACGTGGCGCTGGCCCTGCTCGACGTGCAGATGCCCGAGATGGACGGCTTCGAGCTCGCCGAGCTGATCCGCGGCAGCGAGCGCACGCGCGGCGTGCCGCTGATCTTCGTGACGGCCGGCTCGCGTGACCAGCACCGGCTGTTCCGCGGTTATGAATCCGGCGCGGTCGACTTCCTCTACAAGCCGATCGACCCGAAGATCCTGCGCAACAAGGCCGATGTCTTCTTCCAGCTGCACCGGCAGAAGCGCCAACTTGCCGAAGAGCTGCGCGAGCGCAGCGAGACCCTGCGGCTGAACGAGATGTTCGTCGCCATGCTCGGGCACGACCTGCGCAACCCGCTGACGGCGATCCTGACCGCCGCGGCGCTGCTGCAGCGCCGTTCGACCGACGAGGCGGTGCAGCACACCGCCCGGCAGATGCTCGAGGGCGGCCGGCGGATGAACCGGATGATCGAGTATCTGCTCGACCTCACCCGTGCCCGGCTGGCCGGCGGCATCGCCCTGCGGCGCGCACCCGCAACACTCGGCGGGGTGGTGCGGCAGGTGGTCGCCGAACTCGTGGGCAACGGCCGCAGCCACCGGGTCGAGGTCAGCGAGTCGGGCGATCTCGCCGGCGTGTTCGACGCCGACCGGCTGGCCCAGGTCGCGTCCAATCTGATCGGCAACGCGCTGCACCACGGCGAGACCGGGGAGCCTGTCCGGGTCGAACTCGACGGCAGCGAGGCCGATCGGCTGGCGATGCGCGTCGTCAATGCCGGCAGCATCGATCCGGAGGTGCTGCCGCACATCTTCGACCCGTTTCGCGGTGGCGACCGGGGCAGCGCGGCCGGTGGCGAGGGGCTCGGGCTGGGCCTCTACATCGTCCAGCAGATCGTCGATGCCCATGGCGGCACGATCGAGGCGAACGTGGCCGACCCTGGTTTCACGACCTTCGTCGTCCGCCTGCCGCGCGGCACCCTGGCGGCTGTCCCGACCGGAGCCGACCGCGGGTAGGGAAATCGTCCTACGGCGGCACGGCCGAGCAGAATCGAGCATGATCTCCGGATGGCTTCAAGGACCTGCATGGCGAACGACCCCGTACCAGTGACCGAAGGCGCCTTGGTGAGCCGTCGCGCCCTGCTGCAGTCGGCGGGCGGCGCCGCTTCGCTGGCCGTGATCGGTGCCGACGCACAGGCGGCTGCCCCGCCCGCCGGCCTCGCGAACACGAGGGAGCTCGCCACCTCCGGCGCGCGCAGCCACAGCCGCAGCGTCGGCCTGCGCATCAACGGCCGTGCCTACATGCTCGAGCTCGAACCGCGCGTCACCTTGCTCGATGCCCTGCGCGAATACGCCGGCCTGCCTGGCAGCAAGAAGGGCTGCGACCGGGGCCAGTGCGGCGCCTGCACCGTGCTCGTCGACGGCCGCCGCGTCAACGCCTGCCTGACGCTGGCGGTGATGCACGAGGGTTCTGACATCACGACGATCGAAGGCCTGGGCACGCCCGAGGCCCTGCACCCGATGCAGGCCGCGTTCATCGAGAACGACGCCTTCCAGTGCGGCTACTGCACGCCGGGGCAGATCTGCTCGGCCGTCTCTCTGGTCAACGAACACCGCGCCGGCCAGGTCAGCGCGGTGACGCGTGACGTCCGGCAGCCGATGGCCGTGCTGAGCGACGACGAGATCCGCGAGCGGATGAGCGGCAACCTGTGCCGCTGCGGCGCTTATCCGAACATCGTCGCCGCGGTGCGCAGCGTCGCCCAGGGGCGGGCCGCCGGGCTCGAGCCGTCGCCGTCGCCCGACGGCGCGCCGAATTCGGCCCGCGGCTGAGCGAGGGCGCAGAACATGATCGACATCGACTACCAGCGCGCCGGCACCGTCGCCGACGCGGTTCGCCTCGTCCAGGAGCCCGGCTCCGCCTTCATCGGCGGTGGCACCAACCTGCTCGACCTGATGAAGCAGGGCGTGGCCAGCCCGACCCGGCTGATCGACGTCAGCCGCTTGCCGCTGAACCAGGTCGTGCCCCTGGCCGACGGCGGCCTGCGGATCGGCGCCATGGTGCGCAACAGCGACCTCGCCAATGACCGCACGGTGCGGGAACGCTATCCGCTGCTGTCGCAAGCGCTGCTCTCGGGCGCCTCCGCTCAGCTGCGCAACATGGCGACGGTCGGCGGCAACCTGTTGCAGCGCACCCGCTGCTACTACTTCTACGACACCGCCTTCGAAGCCTGCAACAAGCGAAAGCCCGGCTCGGGTTGCGGCGCCCGCGATGGCTACAACCGCATCCACGCGATCCTGGGCGCCAGCCCGCAATGCGTCGCGACCAACCCGTCGGACATGAACGTCGCGCTGGCCGCGCT
>CAXTDH010000533.1:0-3066 GCA_964242405.1 uncultured Rhizobacter sp.
CACCGTCGGGTCTTGCCCGGTCGGGTTCGCGGCGTTGCCGAGCACTGTGTCGACGCCCTGGGCAGAGTCGGCGAGGGCCCCGTCGGCGAGGCACAAACCGAACGCCGCGAACACGCACGGCGCCGTGGCGGTGCGAAAGCTGTGCAGGCAGGTTGCGCTCATCGGTCGGCCCTCAACGGTGCAGCCTGACGCCGCTCGGGCTGTTGCTGCCGTGGATCTGGGTGTGGCAGTTCTGACAGCTCCGCGCCAGCAGCCGCTCGTTGATGTTCTCGACGTTGCCGCCGGGCAACTGGTTGCGGGTGAACAGATCGTTCGGGTGCTGCACGGCCGTGTGGCACTGCTGGCACAGCTGCGGCCGCGTCACCGCGAGCAGCTTGTCATGGTTAGAGCCGTGCGGCGTGTGGCAGTTGAGACAGCTCTCGCGGACCGGCGCATGCTCCCAGATGAAGGGGCCGCGCTTTTCGGCATGGCAGCTGTAGCAGAGCGCATTGACCGAATCGGCCTTCAGCAGCGGGGCGGTGGTCGAGCCGTGGGGGTTGTGGCAGTCTTCGCACGACATCTTGCCCTCGGGCAGCGGCATGTGCGAGCGCTTCCTGAATTCGGCCCGCTGCTGCTGGTGGCAGGAGTAGCAGGTCTCGGAGATCGACGCGTTCTTCAAAAGCCCGGTCGCCGAGAACTTCGCCATCGGGTTGTGGCAGTCGCTGCACGACAGATCCTGTCGCGCATGCGCCGAACCTTCCCAATGGATCCGTTGACCGCCCACGTGGCAGCTCATGCACTGGGCGTTCTGCCTGGCGATGGGCGTTCCCCATTCGCGGGTGAAGCTGATCAATGCGCTCTTGTCGGTCGCGTTGGCTATGTGCTTCGATCCCGGGCCATGGCATGTTTCGCAGACCCGCTTCTCTTCGTTCGACTTCGGATTGAGCCGGAATGCCTTGAAGTGTGCGGTGTGGGCGAAGTTGCCTTCCTCGCGGACGTGACAGGCCACGCAGACCTTCTCGCCGACGTAGGTGGCCGGCCCGGAATGGGCGGCGCCGGTCGCGGTGGTCGACGCCAAGACCGGCGTCGGGCCGCTCGCGGCTGCGGCGGCCGATGCCACCGCTGCCGGCGTGCCGGCTGCCACCGCCCACGGGTTGCAGGCGACCGCCAGCGCCAGCAATGCGAGCACCCTTGCCGCCCGCCCGACCCTTTCGGATGCGCTTCGGACTCCCTGAATCGACCGATGGAAATACATCCGCATATGCAGGAGCGAGCTTTCGGTAGCAATTTGATGTCGCGGCTCGTCCAATGTGCAACAGGTCTGGAGTCGTGACTGTTCGCTAGCACACATAGCGGTCATTCGTCGAAGGGAAGCAATAAGCGATCAGCAGGTCGGACTTATGTGCCGCACCGCACAGACAGCCATCGCTCGCTGCCCGACGCTCGACCCCGGACGATCCATCAGATTTCGACGACTGCAGCCATGACGCCTGAGACACCGGTCGAGCCGAGCGACGATGCCGTGCATGCCATCGTCGCGGCAGGCCCGGGCGGCACCTTTGCCGTCGCCGGGCTGGCGACCTTCGCCGTCGTCGCCCTCTACCTGGCGTTCTACTTCCTAGCCTATCTGCCGCGTGGCGCGCTGCAATGAATCCGACGGCCGGATCGTCGCCAGCGGAGAGTGCAGCGGATCGCTCCGAAGCGGTCGCCTCGGCAGCCGAGAGCCGGTGGACGATCGTCGTCGGCGCCATCCTCGTCCTGCTCGTGGCGATCATGGTCTTCAGCGGCGCCCACTGGGCGGCGATGCCGCCATCGGCCGTCGAGACCGTCGACCCGCGGACCCTGCACCTCGCCGGCGAGTTCAACGAGGGCAACCTCGGCACGCAGGTCGCGGGCGACGGCAAGGTCGTCGTCCGGCTGGTGGCGCAGCAGTATTCCTTCGAGCCGCAGTGCCTGCTGGTCCCGGCCGGAGTGCCGGTGACGTTCCGCGCGACCAGCACCGACGCGATCCACGGCTTTCTGGTCAGCGACACCAACGTCAACACGATGCTGGTGCCGGGCTTCATTGCGACCTTTACGACCACCTTCGAGCGAATCGGTGAGCATCTGATGCCCTGCCACGAATACTGCGGCACCGGGCACGAGGCGATGTGGGCCCGGGTGCGGGTCGTCGAGCAGGCGGAGTTCCTGGCCATGGCCGGGCGGGCGAAGGCGGTGAGCTGTGTTCCGGGCTAGCCGACTCGTGCTTGCGCACTTCTGGGTCGCGTTCGCGGCCTTCGGGGCGGCCATCGCGCTCGGCGCCTGGCAGATGTTCGTGCGCAGCCCGTTGTCCGGCTGGGTCGACAACCCCGAGCACTACTACCGCTCGGTGACGGCGCACGGTTCGGTCATGGCCTATGTGTTCCCGACACTGGTCGCCATGGGCTTCGGCTATGCGATCACGGAGCTCGGGCTGAAGCGGCCGCTGATCGGGCTGGGCTGGGCCTGGGCCGGCTTCGCGCTGGTCGTGGCCGGAGCCGTCACCGCCGGCGTTCCGATCGCCGAAGGGCGGGCGTCGGTGCTCTACACCTTCTACCCGCCGCTTCTGGCGAGCGCGGGCTACTACATCGGCATCGTCCTGGTGGTCGTCGGCTCATGGGTCTGGGTGGCGCTGACGGTCGTCAACCTCCACGCCTGGAAGCGCGACAACCCGGGCGCGGCCGTGCCGCTGGCGATGTTCGGCAACGCTGCGGCGGCGTTGCTCTGGGCCTGGACGTCGCTCGGCGCCGCGAGCGAGATCCTGCTGCTGATCCTGCCCGCGGCACTCGGCCGGACCGACACCATCAACGCCGGCCTCTCCCGCGTGCTGTTCTCCTGGACGCTGCACGCCATCGTCTACTTCTGGCTGATGCCGGCCTACATCGCCTTCTACACGATCGTGCCCAGGGCGATCGGCGGCCGCCTCTACAGCGACACGATGGGCCGGGTCGCCTTCGTGCTGTTTCTCGTCTTCTCGATGCCGATCGGCATCCACCATCTGTTTGCCGACCCGGAGATCGGTTCGGGCTTCAAGTTCCTGCACGCCGTCTTCACCGCGATGGTCACGGT
>CAXTDH010000534.1:0-3062 GCA_964242405.1 uncultured Rhizobacter sp.
GCGTGATGGGCGACGGGCCCGGCTACTTCGTCAGGCCGACGGTCGTCGCCAACAGCAGCGGCAAGCCGTTGACGCTGGTGCGCGAAGAGGTGTTTGGCCCGGTGCTGGTTGCCATGCCGTTCAGCGACATCGACGACGTGATGCGCGAAGCCAATGCATCGATCTACGGACTCGGCGCCAGCGTGTGGACCAACCGGCTCGACCGTGCGCAACGCGCAATCGACGTGCTGGAGGCCGGCACGGTGTGGATCAACACGCACAACATGGTCGACCCCAACATGCCCTTCGGCGGCTTCAAGGCGTCAGGCGTCGGCCGCGAACATGGCCGCAGCGCGATCGAGGCCTATACCGAGACCAAGTCGGTCTGCATCGCCTACTGACCGACACCGCTGCACAACATCGCCATGAATCTCAGGCGCAGTCGAATTGCCGGCTGCGCCACTGGCTCGGAGGGGTGCCGTAGCGCTCGTTGAAGGCGCGAGAGAAATGTGCCGCATCCGCGAACCCGAGTTCGTACGCGACTTGCGTGATGGTGCGCTTGCTGTCGGCGGCCGCGAGCAGTTCGCAGGCCAGGGCCAATCGGGACCGCATGATGTAGGCGTGCGGCGTTTGCGCCAGCGCGTTGAAGGCCGTGTAGAGACTGCGGCGCGACATGCCGCAGGCTTGCGCCACCTGGTCGGCACTGAGCAGCGGCTCGGTGAGATGGCTCTTGATGTAGGCCAGTGCCACCTGAAGTTTGCGATGGATCGCACGGTGCTCGGCTTCGCCCGGCAGACGCAATTGGCGCACCGCGGCACCCACCAGCGCGAGGATCGATTCCTGCATCACGCGTTGGCCTTCCGGCTCGTGCGACAGGTCAATGCCTTCGCTCAACAGGCTGCTGAGGCTCGCGCGTGCGACCGCGGCCGTGCCCTGGGTCGGCATCGGGCAGCCGACCATGCGTTCGAGATCGAGCCCGGTGTGCCCCATGGCTTCGAAGGGCAGCAGCAAGACCAGAAAGTGGGCATCGTCGGACGTCTCGATGTCGTAGGGGCGCGAGGTGTCGTAGGTGACCCAGTGGCCCGCATCCACGGTGACGGCACGGCCCTGTTGTTCCAGCTGCATGCAGCCGCCGAGCTGCCAGATCACCTTGAAAAAGCGCAAGCGGTCTTCCAGCGCGAGCTCGCGCGTGCGGATCACCCGGTGCGCGCTGGCGCGGATGTCCGCCACCACGCTGTCGTGAAAGCGCGCGATGAGCGCTTGCCCGTGAAAGCCCGAACCCGGCTGCGCCCGGTGCGCCTGCAGCGGCAGGATCTTCTCGGACACCGTGCGGCCCCAGTGGCCGAACTCGTTGCTGTTGAACGGCACGAGGCCGCCGCCCGGCACGCCGAGTGCCGTCGATGCGAGCGGTTGCATGACGCGCTCAGTCCAGCTGCACGCCGGAGGTCTTGATGACGGTGCCCCAGCGGGCGCTCTCGGCGCGGGCCAGCTGTTCGAAGTCTTTCGGCGAGCCGGGTTGCGCCTCGAACCCGAACTCCGCGAAAAGCTGCACGATGCGCGGAGTCTGCATCGCCTTGCGCAGTTCGGCATTGAGGCGTTCGACGGCTGCGGGCGGCATGTTGGCCGGACCGATCAGTCCGTGAAAGGCGGATGCGTTGACATCCGGGTAGCCGAGCTCCTTGAAGGTCGCAACCTCGGGCACCGAGTTTGCACGCTGCGGCAAGGCGATGGCCAGCGCGCGCACCTTGCCCGACTTGATGTACGGCAGGCCGGCGGCGAGGTCGAGCATCATCATCTGCACCTGGCCGCCCATGATGTCCTGCAGAGCCGGCGCGCCGCCCTTGTAGGCCACGTGGGTCATGGTCAGGCCGGCCTTTTGCTTGAAGAGTTCCATCGCCATGTGGTGCGGCGTGCCGATGCCGGGCGAGGCGTAGTTGACCTTGTCCGGATTGGCCTTCACGTAGGCCACCAGTTCCGGCAGCGATCTAGCCGGAAAGTCGGGCCGGACCACGAGCGCCACGGGGAAGCGGCCGATGGCGCCGATGTAGGTGAAGTCGGAGGCGGGCTTGTACGGCAGTTTGCTGAACATGTGCTCGTTGAAGAGCAGCGCCGCGTTCTCCGCTTGCATGATGGTGTAGCCATCGGGCCGGGCCTGCATCATGGCGGCGACCGCGATATTGGTCGATGCGCCCGGCTTG
Organism: uncultured Rhizobacter sp.; assembly: GCA_964242405.1. Lineage (GTDB taxonomy): Bacteria > Pseudomonadota > Gammaproteobacteria > Burkholderiales > Burkholderiaceae_C > LMDS01. The sequence goes on from CAXTDH010000534.1 coordinate 2,178, forward strand.
TTCTCGATCACCAGCGGTTGTCCGAGCGATGGCTGCATGGCGTCGGCCAGCTGGCGTGCGAGGTTGTCAGTGCCGCCGCCCGCTGCATAGGGGACGATCCAGCGGATCGGCTGGCTCGGGTAGGGCGTCTGGGCGGGCGCATGGGCAGCGAAGGCGAGCGCGAGGCCGGCGGCGATGAGTTGCAAATAACGTTTCAAGGTCTTGTCTCCGGGTTTTTTTAAGGGGTCGAAGGCTGACGCGATCAGCCGCGCAAGGTCTGCCAGAGCACGCGGTCGCGCTCCGCGGTCCAGACGACCGGATGCTCAATGCCGTTGAGTTCGTCGAAGGCGCGAGACACGTCGAAGGGCAGCACGTGCTGGAACACCGGCCAGTCGCCGAAGCGCGGCTTCATCGCGGCTTCCGCGCGCTCGAAGCAGCCGCGCAAGCCATCGCCGGCATCGATGCCGACGCGCACGCTGCCGATCAGTGTCGACAGGAACGACTGGGTGAGCGCTATGGCTTCGGCGCAGGCGTCGGCACCCTTGACCACGGCGCCGCGGCCCGGCACCAGCACTTCGGGCCGCAGCTCGGCGACTGCATCGAGCGTGCCGGCCCAGTCCTGGATGTAGGCGTCGCCGGCATACACGCCGCAGCGGTTCTCGACCACATCGCCCGAGAAGAGCACGCCGCAATCGGGCAACCAGGCCACGGTGTCGCCACCCGAATGGCCGCGCCCGAGGCACATGAGCCGCACCTCGCGCTCGCCGAGCCACAGGCTCATCCACGACGGCAGCTCCAGGCCCGCCACACCGTGCACCGGGAACCAGCCGACGAGCTGCAACACGTGCACGGTGTTGCCGACCATCACGGCCAGCACCGCGCAGATCATCATGCCGGTCCAGACGA
>CAXTDH010000535.1:0-3059 GCA_964242405.1 uncultured Rhizobacter sp.
GCGCCGCCCTGCCGATCGGTGATCGTGATGATCGTGTTGTTGAACGACGCATGCACATGGGCAATGCCGTCCGCCACGTTCTTGCGGACCTTCTTGCGCACGCGCTGGGCGGCGGTGTTGACGGGTGCTTTAGCCATGTTGACCTTCTCTTGACCTGTGACACTCGCGGGCGAGCATCAGAATTCTTGTGCGGACCGCAGCCGTTGCACACCCCGCCGATCACAGCGGGGCGTGCAGCCGGCCACCATCACTTCTTGACCAGCGCGCCCGACTTGCGCGGACCCTTGCGCGTGCGGGCGTTGGTCTTCGTCCGCTGGCCGCGGACCGGCAGGCCGCGACGATGACGAAAGCCGCGATAGCAGCCGAGGTCCATCAGCCGCTTGATGTTGATCGACATCTCACGGCGCAGGTCGCCCTCGATCGTCAGCCGGCCGATCTCTTCGCGGATGCGCTCCAGGTCGGTGTCGGTCAGGTCCTTGACCTTGCGATCGAACGGAACGCCGCTGTTGGTGCAGATCTTCTGCGCCGTGGTCCGGCCGACGCCATAGATCGACGTCAGGCCGATCTCGGCGTGCTTGTGCGGCGGAATGTTGATACCAGCGATACGTGCCATGTTCTTCCTCTAACTTAATCTTTGCGTGCGCAGGCCGAAGGCCGGACTAGCCTTGACGCTGCTTGTGACGCGGATCGATGCAGATCACACGGACGACGCCCTTGCGGCGAATCACCTTGCAATTGCGGCACATCTTCTTGACCGATGCTGCGACTTTCATGCTGTTCTCCTAAGCCTTGCGGCCCGACTAAATTGTGTTTGCTCGCCAAAGCGACATGCCACGCGGTGCATTGGTCTGCCGCCGTCACTTCGCCCTGAAGACGATCCGAGCCCGACTCAAGTCGTAGGGCGTGAGCTCCACCGTCACCTTGTCGCCCGGCAGGATCCGGATGTAGTGCATGCGCATCTTTCCAGAGATGTGCCCTAGCACCACATGGTTGTTCTCGAGCTTCACACGGAAAGTGGCGTTGGGCAGATTCTCGAGAATCTCGCCCTGCATCTGAATGACGTCGTCTTTGGACATGTAGTGCTGCTTCTTCCTCGCTTCAGCTCGCCTTGAAATTCGCCTTCTTCAGCAGCGACTCGTACTGCTGGCTCATCACATAGCTCTGCACCTGCGCCCAGAAATCCATCGTCACGACGACGATGATCAACAGCGAGGTGCCACCGAAATTGAACGGCACGTTGTACTTCAGCACCAGGAACTCGGGCAGCAGACACACCAGTGTGATGTAGATTGCGCCGGCAAGCGTCAGCCGCGACAGGATCCGGTCGATGTGACGCGCCGTCTGGTCACCCGGGCGAATCCCCGGGATGAAGGCGCCGCTCTTCTTCAAGTTGTCAGCCGTCTCCCGGCTGTTGAAGACGAGCGCTGTGTAGAAAAAGCAGAAAAAGATGATGGCCGACGCATAGAGCATCACGTAGATCGGCTGGCCCGGCCGCAACAAATCGGCCGCGTCCTTCAGCCGGCGGAACCGGTCGCCGGTCGCGAACCAACCCACCGCCGTCGCCGGCAACAGAATGATCGAAGACGCGAAGATCGGCGGAATCACGCCCGACATGTTCAGCTTCAGCGGCAGGTGCGACGACTGTCCGCCATACACCTTGTTGCCCACCTGGCGCTTCGCGTAATTGACCAGAATCTTGCGCTGCCCCCGCTCGACGAACACCACCGCATAGGTCACCGCCACCACCAGCAGGGTGATGAACAGCGCCGCCGGGATGCTCATCGAGCCCTGGCTGACCAGGGTGCCGAACTGACCGAGAGCGCCCGGCAGGCCAGCCGCGATACCGCCGAAGATGATGATCGAGATGCCGTTCCCGAGCCCGCGCTCGGTGATCTGCTCACCCAGCCACATCAGGAACATCGTGCCCGCGACGAGGCTCACGACTGCCGTCAGCCGAAAGCCGAAGCCCGGGTTGATGACCAAGCCGGCCGAGCCTTCCAGCGCGATCGCAATGCCGAGCGACTGAAAGAGCGCCAGGCCGAGCGTACCGTAACGCGTGTACTGAGTGATCTTGCGCCGCCCCGACTCGCCTTCCTTCTTCAACGCCTCCAGCGTCGGCACGACGTAACTCATCAACTGCATGATGATCGACGCCGAGATGTACGGCATGATGCCGAGCGCGAACACCGTGAAGCGTGAGAGCGCCCCACCCGAAAACATGTTGAACAGGCTCAGGATACCGCCGGCCTGGCTCTTGAAGAGTTGCTGCAACTGGTTCGGGTCGATGCCCGGCACCGGAATGTGCGCACCGATCCGATAGACGACGAGCGCCATCAGCAAGAACGTCAGCCGGCGACGCAAGTCGCCGAACTTGCCGCTCTTGGCCAGTTGATTCGCGTTGGTTGCCACTGGTCCTGTTCCGGATGACCTGCTGATGCGCTTCGCCGTTGACTGCTGGTTCGAGGGCCGTTCAGCCGATCGAGCCGCCGACCGCTTCGATCGCCGCCTTGGCGCCCGCCGTCGCGCCGATGCCCTTCAAGCTGACCTTGAGCGTCAGTTCGCCCTTTTTGATCACCTTGACGACCTTGGCCAGCTCACCCACCAAGCGAGCCTGCTTCAAGCTCGGCAGATCGACTTCGGCCGCGCCGAGGCGCTGCAGGTCCGTCAACGTCACTTCGGCATTGAACTTCAGCAGCTGCGACTTGAAGCCGCGCTTGGGCAGGCGACGCTGCAGCGGCATCTGGCCGCCTTCGAAGCCGACCTTGTGGTAGCCACCGGCACGCGATTTCTGGCCCTTGTGACCGCGGCCCGCAGTCTTGCCGAGGCCCGAACCGATGCCGCGACCGACGCGGCGCTTGGCATGCTTGGAGCCGACGCCCGGCTGCAGGTTGTTGAGTTCCATGATGTCGTTGCTGTCCTTGAGTCGGTGCGTCAGAGCACCTTGACCAGGTAAGAGACCTTGTTGATCATGCCGCGCACCGCCGGCGTGTCTTCGAGTGTCGACTCGCTGTTGAGCTTGCGCAGGCCGAGGCCGCGCACCGTCGCCCGGTGCGATTCGC
>CAXTDH010000536.1:0-3051 GCA_964242405.1 uncultured Rhizobacter sp.
CTGGACGACCGTCGCCGCCGAAGGCCAGGCGTTCAGCGTCGCCGGGACGCAGACGGTACGGTACGGCGCCGGCAGCAGCTGGATCTCGATGCAGGTCACCGGCAGCGGCGCCTGCAGCAACGCCGCGTTCGGCAGCGACCCAGCCTACGGCGTCGTCAAACAGTGCCAGGTCGCGGGCACCGGCGGGGCGACGAACCCGACGACCTGGTCGCGGATCGCCGTCGAGGGCGCCGCTTTCAACGTCAGCGGCACGCAGACGGTGCGCTTCGGCAGCGGCTCTTCGTGGATCACCCGGACGGTGACCAGCAGCGGCAGCTGCACCAACGCCTTCTTCGGCAACGACCCGATTTTCGGCGTGGTGAAGCAATGCGACGTCGCGACGACGACCACCGGCAGCACGCCGGCACCGGTCGTGGCCGGCGTCTGCAGCGTGCCGATCGGCGCGGTGGACACCTCGACGACCACGGCGACGGTTGGCAACGGCAGCCCCGCGAGTTGCACCGAGGCAGCGCTGCGGGCGGCCGTGAGCGCGTTCCCGGTGGTCCGCTTCAACTGCGGTGCAACACCGGCGACGATTGCGATCCGCTCGCCGATCGCAGTGCCGACGAACCGCGACACGGTCATCGACGGCGAGAACCGGATCACGCTCGACGGCGGCGGCGCGTCGCGCATCCTGAGTCTGGTCCAGAACAACTACCGGACGAACCGCCACGGCCTGACGCTGCAGCACATCGCCCTGAAGAACGGCCGTGCGCCCGCCGGCGCCTATGTGCCGCAAGATCCGGCGCACCCGAGCTGCTCCTTCGGCTACACCACCGGCTCGGGCGGGGCGATCGAAGTCCAGGACGCGACGCTGCACGTCTTCGACGTCACCTTCGAGAACAACGCGGCGGCCTCGCCCGGGCCGGATGTCGGCGGCGGCGCCATCAACGCCATGGGTTCGCTCGACGTGACGGTGGCCGGCTCGACCTTCATCGCCAACACCGCTTCGAATTCGGGCGCAGTGGGCTCGCTCAACAGCAACTTCCGCGTCTACAACAGCAGCTTCCAGCGCAATTCGGCCACCGGCACCGGCCGCAACTACCAGTCGTCGGCCGTCGCCAGTTGCCCGGGGATCGTCCCTGGCAGCGCCGGCGGGCAAGGCGGTGCCGGCGGCAACGGCGGCGCCATCTCGATCGACGGCGGCGACGACCCGGAGGTGATCGTCTGCGGCTCGAGCTTCGTCGGCAACCATGCCAACGAACTCGGCGGCGCGCTGGCGCGGACGCCGGACGGCGTGTCGCGCCGCACGACGCTCGACCGCAGCGTCTTCAGCGGCAACACCGCCGCGCAGGCGGGCGCCGTGTATGTGATGAACTCGGTGCCGCTGGAGATCTTCGCCTCGACCTTCGACCGCAACACCGCCACCCTGGCGGGCGCGGCGCAGTTGCAGAGCAGCACCTTCAACATCGTCAACAGCACGTTCTCGGGCAACGAGGCGACCCAGGGCGTCGCCGGGGTGCTGATGCTGAGCGGCAATAACGCCGGCAGCGTCATCCAGAACGCCACCTTCGCCGACAACAAGGCGGGCGGTGGTGCCGGCTACTTCAGCGCCGCGATCTTCGGCGACACCAACTACAGCGCCCTGAACACCGTCTTCGTCAACAACACCACGGGCGACGCCTACAACCCGATGCAGTGCGGCTTCACCCCGGTCGCCGGCGCGAACGACCTGCAGTGGCCGCGCGTCCGGGCAATCGGCGGTCTTGCCGACACCGCCTGCGTGGCCGGCATCGCGTTCGCGGACCCCTTGATTGGCGCACTCGCCGACAACGGCGGCCCGACGCTCACCCGCGCGCCGGCCTCGACGAGCCCGTTGCGTGGTGCCGGGCGAAATTGCCCGTCGACCGATCAGCGCGGCAACCCGCGCGGCTCGGCAAGCTGCACGATCGGCGCGGTCGAGTAGGCCTGTCGATCGATCGGTTGGCGAGAAGCAGCGTGCTTCCTGCACGCTGCCGGGGGTGTGCGGCCGCCGGCGCGGGGTGTTGCCGTGAATAATCGGACGCCCCCCGCATCGCCATGTCCGCCATCAAACCGCCGCTCGTGCCCGTTGCCGCCGAGATCGCCCCGCTCCTCGGCCGGCCGTCGCCCGTCGCCTGGTTGGCCGAGTGGTGGCCTCGGTTGCGGCCCTGGGTGCTGGCGGCGCTCGGCATCGTGGTGGCGGCGGCCGTGGGCTTCGCCCTGCAGCGCATGCTCTACCAGGTGCGCTTCGCCAACGTCATGCAGGCGGTGCACGACACCTCGACGCGCGACATCGTGCTGGCGGTGCTCGCCACCGCGGCGAGCTACCTGGCCCTGAGCGGCTACGACTCGTCGTCGCTCGCCTATGCCGGCGCCAAGGTCGGGCGCGGCACGGTGCTCCTGACCTCGTTCGTGGCCTACGCGCTCGCCAACAACATCGGCCTGGGCACGCTTTCGGGTGGCGCGGTGCGGATGCGGCTCTACTCCGCCGCCGGCCTGTCGCCGCCGCAGATCGGCCGGATGATCGTCTTCAACGCCGCGGCCTTCGGCATCGGCATGACCGCCTTCGGCGCAGTCGGCCTGCTCTGGGGTGCCGATGCGGTCGCGCCGATGCTGCACCTGCCGCCCGGGCTGCTGCGCACCTCCGCCGTGTCGATGCTGCTCGGCCTGGCGGGCTTCATGTGGCTGTGCGCCAACCGGCAGGTCCTGGAGAAAGCGGGGCGCCGCTGGACGTTGCAACTGCCGCCGCTCGGGCTGGCGCTGCGCCAGCTGCTGATCTCGGCGGTCGAGCTCAGCGCGTCCTCCGCGGTGCTGTACTTTCTGCTGCCCGACAACCCCCTGCCGCTGCCGAGCTTCATCGCTTTCTACGCGGTCGCGACCGCCGTCAGCGTCATCAGCCACGTGCCGGGCGGTGTCGGCGTCTTCGAGGCGGTGATGCTGATCGCCGTCGGCCGCCAGGTGCCGAGCGACGGCATGCTGGGCGCGTTGTTGCTCTACCGCGGCATCTACTACCTGCTGCCGCTGGTGCTGGCGAGCGCCCTGCTGATCGTC
>CAXTDH010000537.1:0-3049 GCA_964242405.1 uncultured Rhizobacter sp.
GCATAGGTCGACAGGTCGACGACGACGCTCGCATCGTGGACGTCGCCGTCCTGCAACCGGGAAGCCGGGTCGGGGATGACCAGGGTGCCGCTGCCGTCCTGCTGCAGGGCGAGGTAGCGATAGGCCGTGCCGGCCGGCAACGGCAACACCGACTCGAACCAGCCGCCGTCGTGGGCGTCGAGGTCGAAGCGCCGGCCGTCGCCGGTCTCGAGCGTCAGGCGTCGTTGAGACGGCGCCCAGACACGGAACCGGGTCTCGGTCGCGGAGATCGGCTGCGCGCCGAAGTTCATGCGCTCGGTCGTGGCCATCAGGCGGCACCTCCGGTGCGGATCAAGATCGCCGCGACCGGCAGGGTCTCGAGCGCGGACTGGAGCAGGAGGGTGTCGCCGCCGAGGGCCACCGGGCGGCCGGTCAGCACATCGGTCGCCTCGCCCCGGGCCGGCAGCCGCAGCTGGGTGTCGGCCCAGACCGCGCCGACCGGCAGCACGCCGCGCCCGAGCCGGATGCCAGCGAATTTGCGGCTGGCGATGACCAGCAAGGTGGTGTTGCCGCTTCGACGGGCGAAGGCGATCACATGGTTGCGCAGCGCGCCCCGCACCCGCACCGGCACATAAGCGCCGTTGGCGAACAAGTCGGGATGCTGGTTGCGGACCTTGAGCAGCTGCCAGAGGCACCACAGCTTGAAGCGGCCGTCCTGCGCCTGCGCCGCCAGCGCCGCCGGATCGACCGCGCCAGAGGCGAAGTCGTCGAGCAGCGCCTGCCGGGCCGGATAGTCCACCGGCCGCCGGTTGTCCGGGTCGACCAGGCTGAGATCGATCAGCTCCGTGCCCTGGTAGATGTCCGGCACACCGGGCACCGTCAGTTTCAGGAGCGTCGCCGAGACGCTGTTGAGCGCGCCCAGCCAGGCCAGGTCGGCAGCCCGATCGAGCAGTTCCGCCAGCAGCGGATGGGGCGTGCCGTCGGCCAGCACCCGGTCGACGATCGCTTGCAACGCCTGTTCGTAATCGGCGTTCGGCGCATCCCAGCTCGACTCCCGCTTCGCCTCGCGAACGGCTTTTTCGAGATAGGCGTGGATACGGTCGCGGTACGGCCCGATCTCGCCTGGCCCGAAGCCGTTGGCCGGCAGGCTGCCGAGCAGCGTTTGATAGAGCAGGTACAGGTCGTGCGCGGCGGGCGCCCGGCCTTCATCCAGCTCGACGCGCCAGCGCTCGACGCCCGCCATCCAGCGCCGCAACCCCAGGCGGAAGTGCGCCGGCTGCTCCGACAGCACGTTCAGCCGGGCGCGGACGTCTTCCGAGCGCTTGTTGTCGTGCGTCGAACTCGCCAGCAGGGTGTGCGGCCAGTGCGCCCGGCGATGGGCGTTGGCGGCGTGGAAGTCCGCCGCCGCGACGCCGAACACCGCCGGCGAACCGCCGACTTCGTTGAGCGAAATCAGCCGGTGGTAGCGGTAGAAGGCGGTGTCCTCCACGCCCTTGGCCGCGACTGGCGAGGCGAATTGCTGGAAGCGCATCGCGAAGCGGTTGCGCAGCCGGTCGATCGGCTGGCCGTCGGGCGCGTCACCGGCGGTCAGCAGGCAGGTGCGGATGACGTCGAAGATGCTGGTGTCGATCACCTCGGTGTGGCGCCGCGCCAGCCGGATGGCGATGTCGACGAAGCGCACGTCCTGCGCCGATACCGAGCCCGACACATAGGTTCGGTAGACCGGCATGCAGGCCGCCACGCTCGCGATCGCGGCGCGGATGTCGTCGAGGGTGTAGTCGCGCGTCCGGCGGTCGAGCAGCGTGATGTGCTGCAGTGCATTGCCGAGCACCGTCAGCTCCGCCCCCAGCGAGCGGCGCGCCACCCGCTGCTTGCAGAGCCGCACCGTGCTCGCGTAGCTGCCCGATTCGGAGGTGAAGGCGCGCCAGATGCGGTCGAGCCGGTCGGCGTTGGTGCGTTCGACGAAGACGCCGTTCAGCAGGGCCATGAAGTCGTAGCCGGTGGTGCCGGCGACGGCCCAGTCGAGCGGCACTTGCTCGTCCTCGCCGACGATCTTCTCGGTGAGCAGGTAAAGAGGAGTGCGGGCGTGGCTGGCCACATCGCCGACGGTGGCCGGCACCTGCGCCTCCTCGCCGGCCGGCCCCGCCCGTTCAGCCACGCGGCGGCCATAAGCGGCCTGCAGGCGCTCGAAGTACTGGGCCGGGTCGTGCAGGCCGTCGGAATGGTCGACCCGCAGGCCGTCGACGATGCCTTCGGCTGCCAGGTCGAGCGCCAGGCTCTGGGTGGCCGTGAACACCCGCTCGTCCTCAATCCGGACGGCTGCCAGCGTGTTGACGTCGAAGAAGCGGCGGTAGTTGATCTCGCCCGACGCCACCCGCCAGTAGGCGAGGCGGTAGGCCTGCGTATCGTGCAGGTCGCTCAGGGCATTGCGACCCGGCTCATCGTTGATGGCCGCCACTGCGGCCTCGATGTCGGCGCCTACTTCTTTGGCCGCCTGCGCCAGCGAGGCTTTCAAATGGGCGACCTGCGTGCGGCGCACGCTGCGCGATTCCTCGTCCCAGTCGTCGCGCGACGGCAGTTCGGTGAACCCGGCCAGCAATGCGGCAGGCAGCGAGCCGACCGAAACGAGCACCCGCGGATAGGTCGAGAGGTCGAGCGGGAAACGGTGTTCGGCGTATTGCAGGGCCAACTCGCCGCGGCCCGCGTCGAAGGCGAGCTTCAGATCACCCGCATCGATCACGCTGCCGTAGTGGTCGCCGAGCACTGGCACCAGCAGCTTGGCGTCGAGCGCCCGGTTCGGCGGATGCCAGTCGATGTCGAAGAAGGCGGCGAATTCCGAGGCCTGGCCGTTCTCGAGCACGTCCAGCCACCAGGGGTTGTCGCTGCCGAAGACGCCCATGTGGTTCGGTACGATGTCGAGCAGCAAGCCCAGGCCGAGCGCCCGTGCCTGGGCGGCGAAGCCACGGAACGACGCTTCCCCGCCGAGTTCGTCGCTGATGCGGGAATGGTCGACGACGTCGTAGCCGTGGGTGCTGCCGGGCCGGGCGCGCCAGATCGGCGAGCAGTAGAC
>CAXTDH010000538.1:0-3049 GCA_964242405.1 uncultured Rhizobacter sp.
GGCTGAACCACACCAACACCGCCGTCTACGTGCAGTGGTGCGCGGCGGCCCGCTGGGGCCACTCCGAGGCGCTCGGGCTGAGCGCGGCCGAATGCCAGCGGCTCGACCGCGGCATGGCCGTCCACCGGGCGGAGTACGACTACCTGCGGCCGGCGTTGCTGGGCGACGAACTGACGCTCGGCACTTGGCTGTTCTCGCGCGGTGGGCAGGTCCGCCTGGAACGGCGGCTGCAGCTCATCAGGGTCCGTGACCAGGCCACGCTGCTGCGGGCACGCTGGGACCTCGTGTGCATCCAGATTAGCACCGGGCGCCCGAGCCGGATGCCGGCCGAGTTCATGCAGGGCTATCGGGTCGACCCGGCGGGAAGGGTCGCTGTGCGCTGAACCGGCCCTGGCCTCGGCCGCCGTGGCTGGCACTGCTCCGACGGCAACGACCGGATCTCGTCTAGCGGCGCGTGGCGCGGTGCGCCTCGACCTCGGCCGGGCGCAGGTCGGCAGCCGTCTTGTCGAGCACCCCGTTCACGTACTTGTGGCCGTCTGTTCCGCCGAAGCTCTTGGCGAGCTCCACCGCCTCGTTGATCGCGACCTTGTAGGGGATAGCCATGCAGTGCGTCAACTCGTACACGCCGATCATCAGCACGCCGTGTTCGATCGGCGAGAGCAGCGTCGTCTTGCGGTCGACATGACGGGCGAGCACCGCGTCGATGGCCGAGGCGTCGGCGATGGCGCCATGGAGCAAGGCGTCGAAGTGAGCCACATCGCATTCGTCGAAGCCGTCGTGTTCGCGCAAGTGGGCTTCGATCGTCTTGCTGTCGGCACCCGAGATCAGCCATTCGTACAGGCCCTGCAAGGCGATCTCGCGCGCCCGGCGGCGTGCCGATTTGGGCTTCGCCCGCTGCGCCGCGCGTGGCTTCGCCGATGTCGACGGCAAGCCATCGGCGGCGGGCTTGCCGTCGGCGTCGGCGTCGTCCCAGGCCTGGCTCACGACAGATCTTCCAGCAGGTTCGCCATCTCGACGGCGACGCGGGCCGCATCGCGGCCCTTCTCCTCGACCCGGGCCCAGGCCTGCGCTTCGTTCTCGACCGTGAGGATCGCATTGGCGATCGGCAGGCCATGGTCGAGCGACACCCGGGTCACGCCGGCACCGCTTTCGTTGGCGACCAGCTCGAAATGGTAGGTCTCGCCGCGGACGATGCAGCCGAGCGCGATCAGCGCGTCATGCGCTTCGGTCTCGGCCAGGCCGGCGAGTGCGAGCGGAACCTCCAGCGCGCCCGGAACCGTCAGATGGCGGATGCGCTCGGCGGCGACGCCCAGCGCCAGCAGCTCGGCGGTGCAGGCCTGCGCCAGCGCGTCGGTCAGCGTGGCGTTGAAGCGAGCCTGGACGATGCCGACGCTGAGCGAGCGTCCGTCCATACGGCCGGCGGTGAGGCCCTTGTCAGCGTCTTGCATCGGCGTTCCGGTACGGGTCGTTCATCTTCAATGTTGCGCGGCCACGAACCCCGCGACCTCCAGGCCGTAGCCGGTCATGCTCGGCATCCGACGCGGGCTGCCGAGCAGGCGCATCTTCGCAATCCCCAGGTCACGCAGGATCTGCGCGCCGATGCCGTAGGTTCGAAGGTCCATCTGGCCACGCCGGCGACTCGGCGTCTCGCCCGTGCCGGCGAGCAGGCGCGGCAGCAGGGCGTCGGCCCTCTCGCCGCTGTTCAGCAGCACCGCCGCGCTGCGCGGGCTCGCCCATAGCGCCTCGAGGGCCTTCGGCAGCGGCCAGGAGTGCTCGCCTCCGCCGACGTCCAGCAGGTCGATCACCGACAACGGCTCGTGCACCCGGACCAGCACCTCGTCGGCTCTCGTCCATTGCCCATGGGTCAGCGCCAGGTGGATATCGCCGGCGCGGTCACGGTAGATGCTGCAGTCGAACTCGCCCTGCGCCGTGAGCAGCGGCCGGCTGCCGACCTTCTCGATCAGGGTCTCGTGGCGGCTGCGGTACTCGATCAGCGCGGCGATCGTGCCGATCTTCAAGCCGTGGTGCCGGGCGAATTCCATCAGGTCCGGCAGGCGCGCCATGGTGCCGTCGTCCTTCATCACCTCGCAGATGACGGCGGCCGGTGACAAGCCGGCCATTCCAGCCAGATCGCAGCCGGCCTCGGTGTGACCGGCGCGCATCAGCACGCCGCCCTCCCGTGCCCGCAGCGGAAAGACGTGACCCGGCTGGACCAGGTCGCTCGCCTTGGCGTCACGGGCCACTGCGGCGCGCACGGTGCGCGCCCGGTCGGCGGCGGAGATGCCGGTGTCGATACCGGTCGCGGCCTCGATCGACACGGTGAAGGCCGTGCCGTGGCGAGTCCCGTTGTGGGCGGCCATGGCGGTGAGGCGCAGCCGGTCGCAGCGCTCGGGCGTGAGCGTCAGGCAGATCAGGCCGCGACCGAACCGCGCCATGAAGTTGATCGCCTCGGGCGTCACGAGATCGGCGGCGATCAGCAAGTCGCCTTCGTTCTCGCGGTCCTCCTCGTCGACGAGGATCACCATTCGGCCCGCGGCGAGTTCGGCCACCAGCTCGGGGATCGGGGAAATGGCCATCCGGGAATTGTAGGTGGCGGGTGGCGCGGCCCTTGCGGTGGGCCACCGTCGCTCAGCCGGCCTTGGGCGCCGTCAGCATCCGCTCGACATAGCGGGCGATCAGGTCGATCTCGAGGTTGACCTTCTGCCCTGCGAGCAAGCTGCCGAGCGAGGTGTGCACCAAGGTATGCGGGATCAGGTTGATCTCGAGCTCGCAACCGTCGTCGACGTCCGTCACCGTGTTGACGGTCAGGCTGACGCCGTTGACGGTGATCGAGCCCTTGTAGGCGACGAAGCGCGCCAGCTCGGGCGGCGTCAGCAGGCGCAGCCGCCACGATTCGCCGACCGGCCGAAACTGCCGGACCAGGCCAATGCCGTCGACGTGACCGCTCACCAGATGACCGCCGAGGCGGTCGTCCGCGCGTACCGCCTTTTCGAGGTTGATGACCTTGCCGGCAGGGCCGGTGTCGTCGAGGCCGGCAGTCTTCGCCAGG
>CAXTDH010000539.1:0-3047 GCA_964242405.1 uncultured Rhizobacter sp.
GTCGCCGTCGGCATTGCGAAACAAGCCGTCGAGGCCGCGCGTCAGCGGCTGTTCCGCGGTCGGCGTCACGAGCTTCAATTTGCCGACCGGCGTGCTGCGGCCGTCGCTGCTTTTGGCGCTGACGGTGCCGTCGCTGCCGATGCTGATCGCGGCGTTCTGCGGCACCTGGATCGGGCCGCCGTCGCCCAGCACCGGCAGACCGCTGCGAGTCGTCAGCGTGCCGTCGCTCGAGACCTCCATCGAGCCGCCGCGGGTGTAGCCCTCGGTGCCGTCGAGCGACTGCACCGCGAACCAGGCGTTGCCGCCCGCGGCCACGTCGAGGTTGCGCCCGGTCGTGCTCACCGGGCCGGGCGTGGCGTCGTAGCCGGTCGTCGTCTCGAGCGCGAAGACCCGGGTGCTGGCGCCACTGCCTTCGACCGGCACGGCGCGAAACGCCTGCAGCTCGGCCCGAAAGCCGGGCGTCGACGCGTTGGCGATGTTGTTGGCGAGCGTATCTTGACGCTGCATCGTCGCCTTGGCGCCCGACATCGACAGGTAGATCATGCGGTCCATCGGCGTCCTTCATCGACTGGAACAGGCGGGCCGGAAAGCCGGGGCCTGACCCCTCTGGGGGCGGCGTGGCGTAGCTGCCAGGCCGGGGGCACCATCAACGCAGGTTGACGAGCGTCTGCATGATCTGGTCTTCGGTCTTGACCGTCTGCGCGTTCGCCTGGTAAACGCGCTGGGCGGTGATCATGTTGACCAGCTCGTTGGTCAGGTCGGTGTTCGACGACTCGAGCGAGCCGGCCTGCAGCTTGCCCAGGTTGCCGCTGGCCGGCGTGCCGACGACCGGGTCGCCCGAGGCGAAGCTGCGTGCCCAGAGGTTGCCGCCGAGCGGGCTGAGCGCCTGGCAGTTGCGGAAATTGGCGATCTCGATCTGGCCGGCGGGTTTCGACTGACCGTTCGAATAGGTCGCGGTGACGATGCCGCTCTTCTCGATCGCCACGCTCTGCAGCTGCCCGGCCGCGTAGCCGTCCTGCTTCATGCTGGTGACGCCGAAGGACGATCCGTACTGAGTCGAATCGGTGACGTCGAGCGAAATGCCGGTGATCGGCAAGGTGGTGCCGCCGCTCGTGTTCGTGGTGCTCGGGATGTCGAAGGTGATCGGCAGCAGCGGCGAGGTCGGCTTGGCGCCGCTGTCCGGGTACGCGATGGTCGTGACCGGCAACGGGTTGCCGTTCGCGTCGGCCAGCACCGAGCTGCCGTCGGCCGTCGCGTAGACGTTCCAGTTGTTGGTGCTTGTCTTCTGGAAGTAGTAGGTGACGGCGACGTCCTGCCCCTGCTTGTCGAACATCGTCACCGAGGTCGCGCGGTTGTAGGTGTTGGCGTCGTTGAAATCGACCGCCGGGGTGGTGGTCGGCAAGGTGATCTTCTCGCGCGAATCGAGGTTCATCTGGATCGCGTTGCGGGTGCTGGCATGCGGGCTGACGTTGCCGGTCGGCAGCTGCAGCGGCACGGCCGCGCCCGGCTGGATGGTGCCGTCCGCGCTCGCCGGGTAGCCGACCAGCTTCAGGCCGGTGTTGGTGACGATGAAGCCGTCCTTGTCGGCCTGGAACTGGCCGTTGCGGGTGTAGAGCGTCTGCGAGCCGTTGTTGACTTCGAAGAAGCCGTTGCCGTTGATCGCCAGGTCGAGCGGGTTGCCGGTGGCGGTGATGCTGCCCTGGGTGAATTGCTGGGTCACGGCCAGGACGTTGACGCCGATGCCGACGGCGGTGTTGCTGATCGCGCTCGAGTACATGTCGCCGAACTCCGCCCGCGACTGCTTGGCGCCGATGGTGTTGGCATTGGCGACGTTGTTGCCGATGACGTCGAGGTTCTGGCTGGAGGCGTTGAGACCGGAGAGGCCTTGCTGAAAGCTCATGGGGAGTCCTGGAGGTCGGTGAAGTCGATGGGATCGATGAGGTCGAAAAGGGCGAAACGGTCGGTGGGATCCCCGAGGTCGACGGAGCCCGTGATGTCGGGGATCAGAGGGGGGCGCGAGTCAGTTCAGCGCCCTGACCGAGCTGTAGGGAACGTTGCCGGTCTTCTGCAGTTCGAGCTGGAGGCTGTCACCGGAGGTGTTGATGGCGGTCACCGTGTCGGTCATTAGCGGCGTGGCGCCGATGGCCGTGTTGCCGCTGATTGCGCCGACCTTGAAGGTCAGGCCGCCACTGACGTTGTTCTTCCCGGTCGGCCAGCTGAAGGAGTGCTGGCCGGCGGTCTGGACGCCGAGTTCGATGGTGCCGACTACCGCGCCGGCGGTGTTGATCACCTGCACGCTGACGGCCGTGGCGCCGCTGTCGAGGCTGAAACCGCCGGTCGCATTGCCGCCCGTGATCGCCAGCTGGTTGCCGGGCACGGTGACCTGCTTGCCGACCAGCGAGGCGCTCTGCAGGGCCTGCATCTGCATGAACTGGCCGGAGAGCGCGGTGACGCTGTCGTTGAGCGTGGCGATGCCGCTGACGGTGTTGATCTGGGCGATCTGGCTGGTCAGCTCGGCGTTGTCCATCGGGCTGAGCGGATCCTGGTTCTGCAACTGCGTCGTCAGCAGCTTCAGGAACTGGGCCTGCGAGCCGGCGCCCTCCTTCGGATTCGCCGCCGTCGCGGACGCCGCCGCCTTGCCGGTGGCAGCGGCAGTGCCGCCGTTCAAGCTGGCGAGCAGGCTGCTGGAAAGGGTCGACGACATGCGGTTCTTTCGTTTTCAGGAACGGTCAGGACTGACCCATCTGCAGCGTCTTCAACATCAGGCTCTTGGCGGTGTTCATCACCTCGATGTTGTTCTGGTAGGAACGCGAAGCCGAGATCATGTTGACCATCTCTTCCACCGCATTGACGTTGCTGTAGGTGACGTAGCCTTCGGCATCGGCGGCCGGATGCGACGGGTCGTGGACCTTGCGCCCGGCGGTCTGGTCCTCGGTGATGTTGCTGACCTTGACGCCGGCGGCGGCCGGGTCGTTGCGGTTGGCACCCATCAATTCGGTCTGGAAGACGACCTGCCGCGCCTTGTAGGCCGTGCCGTTCGGCCCGGC
>CAXTDH010000540.1:0-3044 GCA_964242405.1 uncultured Rhizobacter sp.
GCGCCCTGCAGCGCGGCAACGCCGGCGCGCAGATGCCCTGCCGCCTCGCGCGGCGCGCCGCGCGAGAGGGCCTGGCCGCCCGCGGCCTGCCACCAGACCGCGGCACCGAGGCCGTCGCCCGCGCGGCTCAGGTGGCGGGCCGCGAGTTCGGGCTGCTGCTCGACCCGGTCCCTGAAGTGCTCGAGCAGCGCCGCGGCGACCCGGCCGTGCAGCTCGGCGCAGCGCCGGGTGGGGATCGATGCATAGGCGGTGTCTTCGACGAGCGCATGCTTGAAAGCCAGGCGCTCGCCGTCGGCGCTGCGCGGCAGCACGAGGCCGCTCTCCAGTATCGCGTGCAGGCCGTCGGCCAGCGTGCCGCCCGCCTCGGGCGCCATCGCGGCCAGCAGGCGGCGATCGAACTCGCGGCCGACGACCGCCGCCCATTGCGCGACCTGCTTGCCGGCTGGCGGCAGACGGTCCAGGCGCGCAGTGAGCAGGTCGATCAAGGTGTCGGGAACGGCATTCGGCGCGCTGCCGGGGCTGCGCGCGTCGCGGCCGTCGAGCAGCATGCGCGTCATCTCCTCGATGAAGAGCGGCACGCCGTCGGAGCGCTCGACGATGTCCGCGAGCCACTGCGGCGGCACTTCGCCCGACTGCGACTGCTGCGTTGCCACCGTCTTCGCGTCGGCATCCGAGAGCCGCTGCAACGGGACGCGGATGAAATCGTCGCCGTCGCCCCAGGGCGACGCGAAGTCGTACCGGGCGGTCATCAGGAGCAGGATCGGCGCGGTGTCGCCGTCCGCGAGCAGCAGGCCGAGCAATTCGAGCGAGGTCGGGTCGACCCAGTGCATGTCTTCGAAGACGACGAGGAGCGGCCGTTGCTCGGCCAGGCCGACGAGGTAGCGGGTCAGCGTGCGCTCGTTTGTCCGCGCGATCTTGTGCTGCGCCAGACCCGAGAAATAGTGCTTGAGGGCCTCTTTGGTGAGTTGCAGCTGCATCGGCGGCGGCATGGCGAGCGGCGGATAGCGGTCGGCGATCGGCAGTCCGAGCAGCGAGGCGATGAGCGCGCGCTCCCGCGGGTCGTCGATGTCGGCGACAGCGAGTTGCGCTTCGAGCTTGTCGAGCTGCTCGGCCGGCGTGTCGTCGCTCGCGAGGCCGGCCGCGGCCGCGAGGTGCTGCACGAACGGCTGCAAGGCGCTGTTGACGTGGAACGGCGAACACTGCAGCCGCAACAGCGTGTGCCCTTGCGGCGGCAGCGCCTGGTCGAGCGCGGTGACGAGGCGTGACTTGCCAAGACCCGCTTCGGCGACCACCAGCGCGCCGCAGGTGCGGCCGGCGGCAGCGCGCTGCCAGAGCGAGCGCAAGGTGGCGAGCTCGGCGTCGCGGCCGACCATCGCCAGGCGGGCGTCGCGGCCGCGCCACGCCGAACGGCTGTCGAGCGCCCGCGCCCGCGCCAGCAGGCTGATCGCGACGGGGCTGTCGAACCCCTTGAGCGCGTGGTCGCCGAAGGCGTCGAACTCGAACTGGGCGCCGGCGATGCGGCGCGTCGAGGGCGCGACGCCGATCGCACCCGGCGGGACGGCCGCCTGGATGCGGGCGGCGAGATTGAGCGTCGGCCCGGCGACCGCGACGCCCTGCCCGGCGCTGATCGCGACCATGCCCGTCGCCAGGCCGATCCGCACCGCGATCGGCTCGGCCGGCGTGACGTGGATGGCGGGCAGCTCCGCGCCGAGCGCCAGCGCGGCGTGCAGCGAGCAGGCGGCGTCGTCCTCGTTGGCGACCGGATAGCCGAAGTACACGTCGACGCCGTCGCCGACGACGCGGGCGACGAAACCGCCGAAGCGCGCGGCGATCGAGCGGACGGCGTCGTGATACGCCTGCAGCGCGGCGAGCAGGTCGTCCGGGTCGACACGCTGCGCCAGCTCGGTCGAGCCGACGAGATCGCAGAACAGCACCGTCATCTGCCGGCGGCTGGCGCGCGGCGCTGGCGAGTCGGCCGGCAACGGCGCCCCGCATTGCGCGCAGAAGCGGCCACCCGGCGGCGTGGGGGCTTGGCAGCGAGGACAGGGCATGGCGAGCTCCGAGCGAATGGGCGCATTGACGCACAGCCCGCCGCATGTGTCCAGTCGTTATGCGGACGTGCTACATTCACGCTCATGCGTCTCTGCTCGGCCCCTTTTTTTGCGTATTTTTGGCTTTCTCACCGCTCGGCGGCCGGAGAGGCCCACGCATCGAACGATCTGACGTAGACGCGCAACGACTCTCCCAAAACCGCCGGGCAGCCCCCGGCGGTTTTTTTTCGCCTCCGGTTGCCTGAATCCTGTCCGACAACCGCTGATCTCCCGAGGACCGACCATGCCCCACCCGACCACCCCGAGCGAAGTCTGGTATGCGAGCAGCGAGCGCACCAGCCAGACCGACGACCTGCGGATCAAGCACGTGATGCCGCTGCCGCCGCCGGAGCACCTGATCCGGTTCTTTCCCATTGCCGGGACGCCGGTCGAAGCGGCGATCGGCGGCACCCGTCACGCCATCCGAAGAATCATGAACCGGGACGACGACCGTCTGCTGGTCGTCATGGGGCCGTGCTCGATCCACGACCCGGTGGCGGCGGTCGACTACGCCCGCAAGTTGAAAGTGCAGCGCGAGCGCTTCAAGGGCACGCTCGAGATCGTGATGCGCGTCTACTTCGAAAAGCCACGGACGACCGTCGGCTGGAAGGGTCTCATCAACGACCCCTATCTCGACGAGAGCTACCGCATCGACGAAGGCCTGCGGATCGGCCGCCAGTTGCTGCTCGAGATCAACAAGCTCGGCATGCCGGCCGGCAGCGAGTTCCTCGACGTGATCTCGCCGCAGTACCTCGGCGACCTGATCGCCTGGGGCGCGATCGGCGCGCGCACGACCGAGAGCCAGGTGCACCGCGAGCTCGCCTCGGGGCTCTCGGCACCGATCGGCTTCAAGAACGGCACCGACGGCAACATCCGCATCGCCACCGACGCGATCCAGGCCGCGGCCCGCCCCCACCACTTCCTCTCCGTGCACAAGAATGGCCAGGTCGCCAT
>CAXTDH010000541.1:0-3042 GCA_964242405.1 uncultured Rhizobacter sp.
GCAGATCTTCAGCGCGCCGAAGACGCCGGAGTTGAAGCAGTTCCTGTCGGCGCTGAACGATTGAGGGGCCACTGGACGGTGTGACCCGCTCGCGACCGGTCAGCCATGGGTGCTCGATGATCAACACCCGATTGGTGACGACTCGCTCGCTGCCGCTCAAGGCCTCGCCGCAGGTGACCATGAGATCCGGGTAGAAGACGCCCTGATCGGCGAGTTGCAGCTTCATGCTTTCGGCCAAGACCTGGCAGTCGGTACCGTCGAGAGGGGCGTCGGACGGCAGCGACCCGACCGTTGCCAGCACCTCGTCTCCCTAGAATAATCTCTCCACCTATCGAGAACGCGCCTTCGCCATGGCCACTATCCTCCAGCACCTCCCCACCGGCCAAAAAGTCGGCATCGCCTTCTCCGGCGGCCTGGACACCAGCGCCGCGCTTCACTGGATGCGCCTGAAAGGTGCGATCCCCTTCGCCTACACGGCCAACCTCGGCCAGCCGGACGAAGCCGACTACGACGAAATCCCGCGAAAGGCGATGCAATACGGTGCCGAGAAAGCCGTGCTGGTCGACTGCCGTGCGCAACTGGCCGCCGAGGGCATCGCCGCCCTGCAGAGCGGCGCCTTTCACATCTCGACCGCCGGCGTCACCTACTTCAACACCACGCCGCTCGGCCGGGCGGTCACCGGCACGATGCTCGTCACCGCCATGCGGGAGGACGACGTCAACATCTGGGGCGACGGCAGCACCTACAAGGGCAACGACATCGAGCGCTTCTACCGCTACGGCCTGCTCGCCAACCCTTCGCTGCAGATCTACAAGCCCTGGCTCGACCAGCGCTTCATCGACGAATTGGGCGGCCGGGCGGAGATGTCGGCCTTCATGAGCGAGGCCGGGTTCGCCTACAAGATGTCGTCTGAGAAGGCCTATTCGACCGACTCGAACATGCTGGGCGCGACGCACGAGGCGAAGGATCTGGAGCACCTTTCGAGTGGCATGGGCACGGTCCAGCCCATCATGGGCGTGTCCTTCTGGCGCGACGAGGTGGCGGTCGAGCGCGAGACGGTGAGCGTGCGCTTCGAGGAAGGCATGCCGGTGGCGCTCAACGGCGTCACCTTCGGCAGCCTGGTCGAACTGCTGCTCGAAGCCAACCGCATCGGCGGCCGCCATGGCCTCGGCATGAGCGACCAGATCGAGAACCGCATCATCGAAGCCAAGAGCCGCGGCATCTACGAAGCGCCCGGCCTGGCGCTGCTCTTCATCGCCTACGAGCGGCTCGTCACCGGCATCCACAACGAGGACACGATCGAGCAGTACCGCGTGAACGGGCTGAAACTCGGCCGGCTGCTCTACCAGGGCCGCTGGTTCGACCCGCAGGCAATCATGCTGCGGGAGACGGCGCAGCGCTGGGTGGCCCGGGCCGTAACGGGCGAGGTGACGGTCGAATTGCGGCGGGGAAACGACTACTCGATCCTGAACACCGAGTCGCCCAATCTGACTTACAAGCCGGAACGGCTGACGATGGAGAAAGGCGAGTCGAGCTTTTCGCCGCAAGACCGGATCGGCCAATTGACGATGCGCAATCTCGACATTGTCGACACGCGCGAGAAGCTTCGGGTGTATGCGCAGGCGGGGTTGCTGTTGCAGGGCACGGGGGCGGGCCTGTTGCGGCTGGATGCCACTACGAAACCGGAGGCCGACGACCAATAGCATCCGGCGGGCCTGCATCGGGTGTCGTAGCTCCGACGCCGTCCAGGCCTCACACCACCACCGGCTCCGGTTCCAGCCGAATCCCGAAGCGCCCGTAGACGCTCTCCTGGATCGCCCGGGCCAGCGTCATCACTTCCGAGCCGATGGCACCGCCCCGGTTGACCAGCACCAGGGCCTGGCGCTCGTAGACGCCGGCCTGCCCGACCGTCTTGCCCTTCCAGCCGCAGGCGTCGATCATCCAGCCGGCGGCCAGCTTGATGCTGCCGTCGGGCAACGGGTAGTGAACGATCTCGGGGTCGCGGCCGATGATGTCGCGGCACTGCTCGGGCGTCACGACCGGGTTCTTGAAGAAGCTGCCGGCGTTGCCGATCACGCCCGGGTCGGGCAGCTTGGCACGGCGGATGGCGCACACCCAGTCGAACACCTGCTGCGGCGTCGGCGCGGTGACGCCGCTCTCGGCCCTCTTGCGTTCGAGTTCGATATAGCCGAGCACCGGCCGCCACGGCCTGGGCAGCCGAAAGCGCACCCGCGTGATGACGCTGCGGTTCGCCAGGCCGTGCTTGAAGACGCTGTCGCGGTAGCCGAAGGCGCAGGCCGGGCCGTCGAGCGTGACGTTTCGGCCGGTCATCAAATCGACGGCGTCGAGCGACTCGAAACGGTCCTGCAGCTCTACGCCGTAAGCGCCGATGTTCTGCACCGGGCTCGCGCCGACCGTGCCGGGGATGAGCGCCAGGTTCTCCAGACCCGGCCAGCCGTTTTCGAGCGTCCGGGCGACGAGCGCATGCCAGTTCTCGCCCGCGCCGGCCT
This sequence comes from uncultured Rhizobacter sp., assembly GCA_964242405.1. GTDB lineage: Bacteria > Pseudomonadota > Gammaproteobacteria > Burkholderiales > Burkholderiaceae_C > LMDS01. Next base: position 2,511 of record CAXTDH010000541.1, read on the forward strand.
CGACGATCAACGCATCCGGCCGCTCCTCGACCAGCCGCACCCCGGGAACCTCGACCTTGAGCACCACCTGCGGCATGTCGCGCGTCAGGACGATGTTGCTGCCGCCGCCGAGGATGAACTTGGCCGCCCGGCCGAGCTCCGGATGGTCGACCACGCGGCGCACGTCGGCGTCGCTCTCGACCCGCACCAGCGTCCGCGCCACCGCAGGCAGGCTGAAGCTGTTGTAAGGTTTGAGGCTGACGCCGGACTCGATCCGCATGCCACAATTTTCGCATCGATCGTTCCCCAGCCCCACGACATCCGGAGACCCCTCAACATGCCCAGCTTCGACACCGTGCTCGAGCCCGACCTCGTGGAGGTGCGCAATGCCGTCGACCAGACCGCCAAGGAGATCGTCACCCGGTTCGACTTCAAGGCTACGTCCGCCAAGGTCGAACTGAAGGAGAAGGAGCTGACGATCTGGGCGGACAGCGACTTCCACATCGGCCAGGCGATGAACGCTCTGGTGGCGACGCGCACCAAACGCAGCGTC
>CAXTDH010000542.1:0-2629 GCA_964242405.1 uncultured Rhizobacter sp.
AGAGCAACAAGCTCGCCTTCGAATGGGGCCGGCGGGCGGCTCACGACCTGGGCGCGTTGCAGGCGCTGCTGCAGCCTTCGACGAGCGCACGGCCCGGCGAGGCGCAGGTGATCGAGTTCGTGCGCAAGACGGTCAACCTCGACGAACTCATCGGCAAACGGGTCGAGTTCCTGACGGCTTATCAGAACGCGGGCTATGCCGCGCAGTACCGCACCTTCGTCGACAAGGTGCGCGCCGCCGAGGCGCCGTTCGCCAGCCGTCGTCTGACCGAAGCGGTGGCCCGTGGCCTCTTCAAGCTGATGGCCTACAAGGACGAATACGAGGTTGCGCGGCTGCACGCCGACACGGGTTTCCTCGAGAAGATCGCCACCCAGTTCGAGGGCGACTACAAGGTGAACTATCACCTCGCGCCGCCGCTCACGGCCAAGAAGAACGCAGACGGCACGCTGCGCAAGTCGAGCTTCGGGTCGTGGATGGGCACCGGGTTCAAGGTGCTGGCGCGTTTGAAGGGGCTGCGTGGGACGATGTTCGATCCGTTCGGCCGGACCGAGGAGCGCAAGACCGAGCGGGCGCTGATCGCCGAGTACCGGGCCTCGATCGACGAACTGCTGGCATCGCTGGATGCAGCACGTCTGTCGCTGGCGGTCGAGGTCGCGCGCATCCCGGAGGACATCCGGGGCTACGGGCATGTGAAGGATCGGCACTTGAACGCGGCGCGGCCGAAGTGGGCAGCGCTGATGGCCGAGTGGCGGTCAGGGGCGCAGCGCCGGGCGGCTTGACCGGGGTTGAACCGGCGACAGGCGCCTCGCGGTGGTTCGCACGACCAGCGCCGCACGACGCACGCTACTTCGCCAGCACCATCGCAAAGTAACCGAATACCGTCAGCAAGATGCCCGACACGGCGTACGCGACCGGAAACCCGATCCATGGGACGCTGCTGTCAATCTCCTTGGCCGCTTCGCGAGCGGGCCCCGAGTGGCTGCGCGCCCCCGCGACGCCGCCCATCAGGATCGCCGGGTTGATCTTGAAAAGGTGCAGGCCGATGGCCCAGACGATGAACGGCGGAATGGTGCAGGCCACGAAGCCGAGCCCCAGGATCTTCAGCGCCACCACGCCGCTGAGTTGTGACAGCAAACTGGCACCCGCGTTGACGCCGACGATCGCGACGAAGAAGATCAGCCCCATGTCCTCGAGGATGTTGCGCGCGGCGTTCGGCGTGTTGCCGAAAAAGCGCACCCGCGACACCAGCGACGACACGAGGATCCCCGACACGAGCAGGCCGCCGGCATTGCCCAGCCCGACCGATGCGCCGAATGCCGGCACTTGCAGGAGGCCGATCAGCAGCCCGAGGATCATGCCCAGCGAGAGCGTCAACAGATCGGTCGCGGTGCTCGGCCGCGCCACCTTGCCGAGCATCGCGGCCGCCTGGTCGATGGCGCCGCGCAGGCCGACCAGGTGCAGCACGTCGAACCGCTGCAGCCGCGTCTCGAGGCCGATGGGCAGCGGCGCGCCGCCACGCTCGATGCTCATCAGCTGAAGCTGTCCGGCCATCGGCGAGGTGCGGTACTCCTTCAAGGTGTGTCCGATCGCGTCGCGGTGCGTGACGACGATCTCCGCCTGGTCGAGGGGAATGTTCAATGCACGTGAGTCGGGCACTTCGGGGCCCAGGACGCCCATGTGGTCGGTCAGGGCGACGAGACTGCCCCCGAGCGCGATCACGTCGCCGTGCTGGAGCACGAGCGCCGGGTCGGCGCCGAGCAGGTGCTTGCCGCGCTCGACGTTCTCGATCTGGTATTGCGCGAAGCGTTCACGGAATTGCGCGATGGTCTTGCCGACGACATCGGCGTTGGTGAGGCGGTAGGCGCGCAGGTCGAAAGGCCGGTAGCCGCTCAGGCCCGCATCGTCGACGTTCGGCACGCCATGCTCGACTTCGTAGTCCTTCGCTGCCCGGCGAGCGTCCACGCCCCACCAGCGCGGCAGGTACTTGCAGATCAGGATGATGCCGACCGTGCCCCAGATGTAGGTGAGGCCATAGGACAGCGCGATCATCGCGGTCGCGTCGGCGGCGGTCGTGCCGGGGGCGAGCGGCACCACGCCCGATGTGATCGCCTGTTCCGCGGAGCCGATGGCAGCTGACATCGTCTGCGACCCGGCCAGGATGCCGCCAGCGGCGCCGACCGGCAACGCCAGCCAGCGCGTGCCGACCACGACGATGCCCAGGCCCAGCAGCGAGGAGACGACGGCCAGGAACGTGAACTTGAGCCCGTCGCCCTTCAAGCTGTTGACGAACGACGGCCCGACACGCAGGCCGACGCGCAAGCCGACCCCGTACATGAACAGATAGTAGAAGAGGCTCTTGGCGAAGTTGTCCAGTTGAAAGCGCACGCCGAACGACGCGCCCCAGGTAGCGACGGCGCAACCGATGATGATTGCCGACGCCACCGGCCCGAGCCCGTAGCCCTTCACTGTCCAGCGGCCTGCCCATACCGACAGGCCGACGACGAAGAACAACAGGATGTAGGGGTTCTGCTGGAGGAAACTCAGTAACGCGATCATCTATGATCGGTCACTCGGCAGCCGTGGCGGCAACTGCTCCGTGGCTGAACGTCGTCCCGGCGGTCAAATGCCT
>CAXTDH010000542.1:2639-3042 GCA_964242405.1 uncultured Rhizobacter sp.
GCCGCAAGTCGTCGAGCAGCAGCGCGATCAGATCGCGGCTGACGCCGTGGCGGATCAGGACCCGCTGCACCACGACCGTCTGGCGGTCGCTCGGCAACGGATAGGAGGCGATTTGCCAGCCGCGGATGCGCACCCGCTCGGACAAGTCGTAGAGGTTGAAGCCGTGCTCGACACCGTCTTTCAACTTGTAACAGACGGCGGGCAGCCCGTCCTTGCCGTCGTAGACCAGCTCCAGCGGCCCAATCTCGGCAATCTGCCTCGCCAGCCACTGAGCGGTATCGGCGCAGGCCTGCTGGATGCGTGCGTAGCCTTCGTGTCCGAGACGCAAAAAGTTGTAGTACTGGGCGATGATCTCGCCGCCCGGGCGGCTGAAGTTCAGCGCGAAGGTCGCCATGTTGCCGCC
>CAXTDH010000543.1:0-3030 GCA_964242405.1 uncultured Rhizobacter sp.
CGTAGTAGCCGACGCCGAACGGCGGCGCGAACAGGCCGATGCCCATCGACAGCACCACCACCATCGCGTAGTGCACCTCGTGCACGCCCATCTGGCGCGCGATCGGAAACAGCAGCGGGCCGAACAGCACGATTGCCGGAATGCCCTCGAGCACGCTGCCGAGGACGATGAAGGCGCAGATCGAAACCGCCAGGAAAGCACCCCGGCCGCCGAGGCTGCCCATCGCCGCGGCCAGCGTGTTGGAGAAGCCCGACTGGGTCAGCGCCCAGGCCATCGCCGTGGCGGTGCCGATGATGAACAGGATGGCGCCGGTCAACGCCGCCGTCTCGACCAGCATTGGCAGCAAACGGCGCCACTTCATCTGCCGGTAGAAGATCACGCCCGCGAGGATCGAGTAGGCGATGCCGAGCGTCGATACCTCGGTCGCCGTCGCCACGCCCTGGACGACGGCGCCGCGGATCACGAACGGCAGCAGCACCGCCGGCAGGGCGATCAGCAGCGCGCGGCCGATCTGGGCGCGATTCGCTCGCGGCACCTGCGACCGGTCCTCGCGCCGGTAGCGCCAGCCGACGACCGCACACAGGGTGAGGGCCAGCACCAGGCCCGGCAGCATGCCGCCGGTGAAGAGCGCGGCGATCGACACGCCGGTCACCGAGCCGATCGTGATCAGCACCAGGCTGGGCGGGATGGTTTCGGTCTGCGCCCCGGCCGTGGCCAGCAGCGCGACCAGGTCGCCGTCCTTCGCGCCGCGCTTCTTCATCTCGGGAAACAGCACCGGCGCCACCGCCGCCATGTCGGCGACCTTCGAGCCCGAAATGCCCGACACCAGGTACATCGCGCCGAGCAGCACATACGACAGGCCGCCCCGGACATGGCCGAGCAGGCTGGCCAGCAACCCCACCATCGCCCGGGCCATGCCGGTCATCTCGATCAGCAGGCCGAGGAAGACGAACAGCGGCACGGCGAGCAGGATGATGTGCGACATGCCTTCGTCCATGCGCCCGACCATGACGTCGACCGGCAGGCTCGTCGTCAGGGCGATGAAGCCGTAGGTCGCGAGGCCGAAGGCGACCGCGATCGGTACGCCCATCAGCACCGTGACCGCGGTGACGCCGACGAAGAAGACGACCAGGTTGGCATGGCCCAGCCCCTTGAACACCGGCCCCAGCGCAGCGAACGCGGCGCAGGCGACCGCAACGGTAGCGAGCGCGCCCAGCACCTGGCGGCCATCGCCGACCCTGACGAGCCGGGTCCCCGCCATCAACGACATCAGGCCGAGCCCGACCGGCAGGGCCGCGGCGCGCCAGGCATTCGAGATCTCGAGCGACGGCGAGGTCACGGCCGCTTCCTCCGACGCGAACTCGTAGGCCGGGCCGACGACCAGCAGCAGGAAGGCGAGCGCCGCGGCGGTGCCCACCGTGTCGAGCCAGGCGCGCGTGCCGGGCCCGGCCTTCGCCACCAGTGCCGTCATCCGCATGTGCTCGCCGCGGCGCAGCGCCACCACCGCCCCGAAGCTCGCCAGCCAGAGGAAGAGCAGCGAGGCGGCCTCGTCCGTCCAGATCAGCGGCGTGTGCAAAAAATAGCGGGCGACGACGCCGGCGAGCAGGATGCCGATCTCGAGCGTGATCAGCAGCGCGGCGATCACCTCCACGGCGCTGCCGAGCGCCCGCTCCAGGCGGCCGGCGATGCGCGCCGCGGCGCCTCGCGCCGGTTCCGTGGCAGCGATCTCGACTGCGGCGTCCTGCCCCAGCGGCTCTCGCCCGGAACGCGGGCCGATCGACAGATCCATGGCCGGATTCAGGCGAAGTGGCCGGTGTATTGCGTCAGCAGCGCCCAGGCTTCGCGATCGAAGCGCCCCTGCACTTCCCGGTAGAAGCCGGCGTCCTGCAGCGCCTTGCGAAAGGCGTTGGTGTCGACCGTGTTGAAGGCGAGGCCCTTGCCCTCGAGCGTCTTCTGCAGGTCGACGTTGGCCTTGGCGATGTCGTCGCGCTGCTGGCGGGCGGCCGCGTTGATGTGCCGGGCGACGAGCTGCTGAACCTCGCCCGGCACGCCCTTCCAGACCTTGCCGCTGGCGACGAACCAGAAGCCGTCCCAGGCATGCTGGGTGAGCGAGCAGTACTTCTGGACTTCGAAAAACTTGGCCGCGTCGATCAGGGCCAGCGGGTTCTCCTGGCCGTCGGCCACCTTGGTCTGCAGCGCCTGGTAGGCCTCGCTGAGCGGCATGCTGACGGGCGCCGCGCCCAGCGACTTGAACATCGCCACCCAGAGCGGCACCACCGGCACCCGAACCTTGAAGTTCTTCAGGTCATCGGGCGTCCGGATCGGCCGGGTGCTGGTCGTGATCTGACGAAAACCGTTGTCCCACACGGTCTCGAACGGCACCAGGTTGGCCTTGGCGATGGCGCTTCGGACGTGGCTGCCGACCGCGCCGTCCATCGCCGCCCAGACCTTGTCGTAGGTCGTGAAGGCGAAGCCCACGCCGGTAATCGACGTCACCGGCACGAGCGTCGACATCACGGTGCCGGGGAAAGTGGCCAGTTCCAGGGCGCCCGATCGCACCTGCGACATCATGTCCGAGTCGCTGCCCAGCTGGTTGTTGGGGAAGAGCTGGATCGCGACCCGGCCCTTGCTCTCCGCCGCGATCGCCTCCACCGCCTGCTTGAGCCGCGTGTTGACCGAGTGGCTCACCGGCAGATCGTTGCCGAGCTTGAACTTGAACTCGGCATTGCCGGATTGCGCACGGGCGAACCCGCCGAGAGCGCCACTGCCGGCCAGCGCTCCAGCTGCGAGTAAGGTTCTGCGGGTGGTCATGGGCTTGTCTCCAGGCGTTCGTCGACGCGATGACCCGTCTTTTAGCGTCCTGTCCGGTCATCGAGTGGTTTGTATTCAGAACTCGGGGAGCCTCGATTTGCATCCGGAATTCAGCGAGCGTTCGGAATGCGCTTGTGAATAGAGTTTCGACAGGTTTGACGATCGGGTCGGACCACCGGGAGACGCCCTGAGAATCCTTGTCGTGTTGCTGGCGCTGGG
>CAXTDH010000544.1:0-3029 GCA_964242405.1 uncultured Rhizobacter sp.
GTACGTGTCGAACTCCGTACGGACAGGGCTCGCGCGGAAGCGGTGCTCACCGTCGCCGACGACGGCCGCGGCATCGATCCTGCCGCGGTGGCGGCGCGACGGGCCGGTGGGGGACAGGGGCTCGAACTTCTCCGACACCTCGCCCGACAACTCGGCGGCGACATCGAGCAGGGGACGCCGGACCATGGCACCTGCATCACCGTTCGCTTCCCGCTCATCGTGTGACGGAAACACGGCGACAGTTCGGGGGTGCTGTGTGTTGGGCGCTCAGACGGCCTTCCACGTTCGGCACTGAACATAAGATTCCTCTCGGCTTCTGCGCGGCAGGAGTGCTGATGGCTTAAATCCACCGTACGCGTCGTGCTGGCCCCACGGTAATCAGCGCTTGACGTTGGTCGAGGTGCCTCGGCCGAAGCGGGCGGCCTACGGCTTGTGCTGTCGCCAGTAGGCGCGGATGGCGCGGACGGCCTCTGGGATGTGGTGGTAGGCTTGGGCGGCGTGTGCCAGCTTGTCCGACTGGCCGCGGAGCAGTTGCTCGACTTGCTCGGCAGCGGCGCAGGTGATGATGGGCAGCATGAGCCCGACCTGGTCGTCGCGCGCGAGCATGGGCCGCCAGGGGTCTGGCCAGCGCTTGACCGCGAACATGAAGCCGGCGGCCCAGGGCTGGGCGATGACGCTGCCGTCGTCGGTGCGGAGATAGAGCGGCTGCCAGCGCCGGCTGCCATCGAGTGCGAGCATGCGGCGGACCGCCTCGTAGTGCTCGAGCACGGCCTGGACTGCGCCGAGGCCCATCGGGGTGGTGGGCAGGCTGGGGCCGAAGATCACCCGCAGCCAGGCCGTGGTCTCGATGCGCTCCGGGCCGGCCAGGAGGGCGGCGCAGAAGCCGTCGATCGAGGTCACGGTCCAGTTGCGCCGGGCGATGTCGGGCTGGCCTGCCAGCCAGGTGTCGAGGTCATCGAGCGAGAGGGCCGGGACGCGGCCGCGGCGCCGGCTCATGCCGCGGCGGTATGCTGCGCCTCGCGCCAGGTCCAGGGCAGCAGGGTGTGCAATGCCTTGCTGCTGACCTCGCCGCGAACCATGCGTTCCAGCACGTCGGTGAGCCAGACCTGCGGGTTGACGCCGTTCAGGATGGCGGTGCGGACCAAGGTCGTGGCAATGGCCCAGTTGTCCCCCCCGCCCTCGCTGCCGGCAAAGAGGGCCGCCCGGCGCGTCGTGGCCACTGGCCGGATCTCCCGCTCGATCGTGTTCGTGTCCATCTCCAGCCGGCCATCCTCGAGGTAGCGACAGAGCCCCTCCCAGTGCCGCAGACCATAGCGGATCGCGCCGGCCAGGGCCGAGCCCTGGCTGACCAGGTCCAGTTGCGCCTCCAGCCAGGGGCGGAGCGCCTGGACCAGCGGCGCGCTGCGGGCCTGCCGTGCGGCTCGCCGCGCCTCGGGCAGTTGGCGGCGGATCTCGCGCTCGATGTCGTACAGCGCGCCGATGCGCAGCAAGGCCTCGGCGGCGATCGGCGAGCCGTTGTGGGCGTGGATCTTGTGGAAGCGTCGACGGAAGTGGCTCCAACAGAAGGCGAGCGTGACTGAGCCGCCCCGGCGCCGGGTGGTGAGCGTCCGGAACCCGCTGTAGCCGTCCACCTGCAGCGTGCCGCGGAACCCGGCAAGGTGGGCCGCCGGCCGGGCCGCCTTGCGGTCGGCCGCGTAGACATAGGCCACCGCCGGCGGCCCCTGCCCGAGCGAGGCGCGGTCGTCAGCCGCGTAGCACCAGAGCCGGCCGACCCGGGTCCGGCCGAGGCCGCACTCCAGCGTGGGCAGCGGCGTGTCGTCGGCGAACACCCTGGCATGCCCGACCACATGGGCGAGGATGAGAGTGTGAAGCGGCCGCAGCCACCAGCAGGCTTGGCCGACCCAGTCGCACAGGGTGGCGCGGTCCAGTTGGATGCCCTGGCGGGCCAGGATCTGGCACTGCCGGTGAAGCGGGATGCCGTCGCCGTACTTGGCCATCAGCACCTGGGTCAGCAGCGCCTCGGTGGGCAGCCCGCCGGTGACGACGCGCGCCGGCGCCGGCTGCTGGTGGACGCCCTCCTCGCACCGGTTGCAGGCATAGCGGGGCCGGACCGTCACCAGCACCCGGAGCTGGGCAGGCACGACGTCGAGCCGCTCGCCACGATCCTCGCCGATCCGCCGCATCTCCTTGCGGCAACATGGGCAATGGCGGTCGGTAAGGTCCAGCACCTGCTCGATCCGCTCCAGGTGCGCCGGCAGGTGGCCGCGGTTGCGGCGCCGCTCGGCATGCGGCTTGCGGCCACGCGGGGCTGGGTTGTCGTTGCTCGCCGGCGGTGGAGTGGATGGCGCCGCCGCGAGAGCCAAGGCCAGCTGCCCGGGGTCGACGCGCTCCGCGCTCTGGCCGAAGCGGGCCCGGCGCAGATCGTGGATGATCTGCTCCAGCGCCGCGATGCGCGCCTCGGCGGCAGCGAGGGCGGCGCGCAGCTGGGCTACGTCGTCTTTGGCATCGCTGCTGCTGCTGCTGACACGATCCTCGGGCACGCCGGAATTGTCGCCGACGTGCCCGCGTCGGGCCAAGCAAAAGCAGCACGCCGCAGCATCACGCTGCCGTAGGCCGCCACTCCCGCTGCACCATCCGCCATTCCAGGCCCTCCAGTAGAAGAGAAGCCTGCGCGGCGGACAGTGTGACGGATCCGGTCGACGTCATGGGCCAGGGGAAGTGCCCGTGCTCGAGCCGTCGTGCGAGAAGGCTGAGCGCGACACCGTCATGCCAAAGCGCCTTGAGCGATCGGCCCCTGCGGCCCCGGAAAAGGTAGACCGCACCGTCGAACGGATTGGCGCCGAGCGACTGCTGCACCAGCGTGGCCAGCCGGTCCATCCCGGCCCGCATGTCGGTCACGCCGCAGGCCAGGTAGACCCGCGTGCCGGGAGGCGGCCCGATCATCGCGCCCGCACCGCCGACAGCACACGCCGCAGCGCGGCCTCATCCACGTCCCGCCCGACCCGCACCGTCGCGCCACAGGGCAGGGC
>CAXTDH010000545.1:0-3022 GCA_964242405.1 uncultured Rhizobacter sp.
GCGTCCGAGCTCTCGCTGATCGCCCTCGGCCTGGTCGCACCCTGCGCGATCGCTTTCAGCATTTCGCGACCCGGTTGGCGGCGCCTCGTGCTCGTGCTCGGTGCCGCGGCGATCGGTTGCCTGGCGACCACCTTGTCGACGGCGCTGAACTTCGGGCCGCAGCATGCCCTGGCCTGGAGCACGCCGCAGGTGCTGACGGCGTTCGGCTTCGCCGTGGCGCTGGCCTTGCTCGTCAGCCTCGCACCGCGGCGTGCTGCGGCCGGTCTGGGGCTGATGGCCTTGACCGCCATGGTGACGCTGGTCGCCCAGGCGCCCGCCGACCCGTACTTCGCGCAAAGCCTGCAGGCCTGGGAGCAGGGGCGCTTCATCCGCTTTCACGGAGCGGCGCGCTGGGTCGGCTGTCTGTGGCCGTACGGCGCGATCGCTTATCTGCTGGCACGCCTGGCCGCGCGCGACGAGCCAGCCGAGCCAGCCGAGCCAGCCGAGCCTCCTAGAATCGACGCATGAGCTATTACCAACGCCACATCTTCTTCTGCCTGAACCAGCGCGAGAAAAACGGCGAAGACTCGTGCGCGAACCACGGCGCCCACGACGGCTTCGATCACTGCAAGTCACGGATCAAGCAGGAGAAACTGGCCGGCCCCGGCGGCGTTCGCGTCAACAAGGCCGGCTGCCTCGACCGCTGTGCCGGCGGGCCGGTGGCGGTCGTCTACCCGGAGGGCGTCTGGTACACCTTCGTCGACAACGACGACATCGACGAGATCGTCGATTCGCATCTCGTCAAGGGCGTGGTCGTCGACCGGCTGCTGCTGCCGGCCGATGTCGGCCGCTGAGGCCGCGATGAACGCGAACACCCTCCGGCAGCACATCGCCGGCCCGGCCGGCGCCATCGAATGCGACGTCGACGCGCCGGCCGGCGAGGCCCGCGGCGTCGCGGTCATCTGCCATCCGCACCCGCAGCAAGGCGGCACCAAAGACAACAAGGTGGTGCACACGATCGCCCGTGCCTGCCTGCAACTCGGCTGGCGCAGCGTCCGCTTCAACTTTCGCGGCGTGGGCGCTTCGCAGGGAACATGGGCAGAGGGCGTCGGCGAGATCGACGATGCCCTCGCCGTCATTGCCGCCTTGCGGAGGCCCGGCGAGGCACTGCTGCTCGCAGGGTTCTCCTTCGGCGCTTACGTCGCGGCCGAGGCGCGTGCGCGGCTCGCCGACGATGCCCGTCCCGAGCGGCTGGTGCTGGTCGGGCCTTCGACTCAACGCCAACAGGTGCCGCCGGTTCCGGCCGGTACGGTCGTCATCCACGGGGAAATCGACGACGTGGTGCCGCTCTCGGCGACTTTCGACTGGGCTCGGCCGCAAGGCTTGCCGGTGATCGTCTTCCCCGGGGTCGGCCACTTCTTCCATGGGCAACTGCCGCTGCTCAAAAGCACCGTGGTTCGGGAACTGAGCTCGGGCGCGACAGTCTGAAACGGCTCTTGCCGTGGCGGGGCCGCGATGACCCACGCATCGGCCAAGCGGGCCCCGCGACCCGCCATCGCGATCTGCAACTCATCCCTTCCTGACCCGACATTCGTTTTCCGTACGCCCTTTTAATTTCACGTCATCCATGTCACTCAAACGTTCAGTCGTCGCTCTCGTCCTGGCCATCCTCCTCGTCGGCGCCGTCGACGCACAAGTGCCGCAACCGCCCGAAGTGGCCGCGAAGAGCTACCTCGTCCTCGATCTGACGACCAACCAGACGCTCGCCGAGCGCAACAGCGAAAGCCCCTCCGACCCAGCGTCGCTCACCAAGTTGATGAGCCTCTACGTCGTCTTCACGGCCATCCACGACAAGAAGCTGGCGCTCGACCAGCATGTGGCGGTCTCCAAGCGCGCCTGGGACGAACGCAAGGCGGGCGGCTCGCTGATGTTCATCGACACGACGATGTCGCCGACGGTCGAGGAGCTGCTCAAGGGCGAGATCGTGCAGTCGGGCAACGACGCGGCCGTCGCCCTGGCCGAAGCGGTCGGCGGCACGCTCGAGCAGTTCGTCGCCATGATGAACCGGCAGGCGCAGGCCTTTGGCCTCAAGAACACCACCTTCAAGAACGTGACCGGCCTGACCGAGGCCGGCCACCGCAGTTCGGCCCGTGACCTCGCGACGATCGCGACCCACATCATCCGCGACTACCCCGAGTTTTTCGCCTACTACTCGATCAAGGACTACAAGTACAACAACATCAACCAGCCGAACCGCAACCTGCTGCTGCGCCGCGACCCGAGTGTCGACGGCCTGAAAACCGGCTACACCGACGCCGCCGGCTATTGCCTGATCGCCACCGCGCAACGCGAATTCCCCAATCTCGGCGCCGACGGCAAGGGCCCGGGCAAGCGGCGCATCCTGACGGTCGTGCTCAACACCACCTCGATGGAGGCGCGGGCCAACGAGAGCCAGCGGCTGCTGAACTGGGGCTTCCAGGCCTTCGACACCATCCGGCTGTTCGACGACGGGCGGCCGATCGTGACGCCGCCGGTCTGGAAGGGCAAGGCGGCCGAGGCGAAGCTGGGCGTTGCCGGCGGCCTGTTCACCAGCGTGCCGAAAGGCGAAGGCGGCAAATTGCAGACGAAGATCGAGCGTGTCGACCCGCTGGTCGCGCCGCTGACGAAAGGGCAACGGGTCGGCAAGATCCTCGTCTCGACCGCCTCGGGCGCGCCGGTCACCGAGGTGCCGCTCGTGGTGCTCGAGCCGATCGAGCAGGCCGGCATCTTCGGTCGGGCCTGGGATGCTCTTCGACTCTGGATCAAGTAGGCTTCGGCCGAACGGCATCGGCCGGTCGACCAGCCGCCGCTCGTTTTCTGCGCATCCTTCCACCGATCCTTTGCCTGGACCGATCCCCATGCAGACTCTGCCCGACACCCTCTGCTACCTGAACGGCGACTACACCGCCCTGTGCGACGCCAAGGTGTCGGTGCTCGACCGCGGCTTCGTCTTCGGCGACGGCATCTATGAAGTGGTGCCGGTCTACGGCGGCCGGTTGTTCCG
>CAXTDH010000546.1:0-3020 GCA_964242405.1 uncultured Rhizobacter sp.
GGCCATGACCAGCACCGCGGCTGGTTCCATTCGTCGCTGCTGATCGCCTGCGCCATGAACGGCCACGCGCCGTACCGCGGCCTGCTTACCCACGGCTTCACCGTCGACGGCAGCGGCCGCAAGATGAGCAAGAGCCTTGGCAACTACATGCCGCTCGCCGCCTCGGCGCACAAGTACGGCGCCGAGATCCTGCGCCTCTGGTGCGCCGCGACCGACTACTCCGGCGACCTCGGCATCGACGACAAGATCCTCGCCCGGGTCGTCGATTCGTACCGCCGCATCCGCAACACCCTGCGCTTCCTGCTCGCCAACACCAGCGACTTCGACGTCCACGCCGACGCGGTCCATGACGGCCACATGCTCGAGATCGACCGCTGGGCGCTGGCCCGCGCAGCCGAATTCCAGGAGGAGGTGCTGGCGCATTACGAGGTGTTCGAGTTCCACCCCGTGGTCGCGAAATTGCAGGTGTTCTGCAGCGAAGACCTCGGCGCCTTCTATCTCGACATCTGCAAGGACAGGCTCTACACCACCGCCGCGAAGAGCCTGGCCCGGCGTTCCGCCCAGACGGCGCTCTGGCGCATCACCCAGGCGATGTTGCGGTGGATGGCGCCCTTTCTCAGCTTCACCGCCGAGGAGGCCTGGAAGGTGGTGGCGCCGAACGGCGCGCCGTCGATTTTCATCGAGACCTTCAGCGACACCACCGGCTGGACCAACCCGGCGCTGCTCGCCCGCTGGGCCCGCATCCGGGTGATTCGCGAGCGCGTCAACAAGGAAATCGAGGCGGTGCGCACCGAGGGGCGGCTCGGTTCCTCGCTGCAGGCCAACCTGGTGATCGCCGTCGACCCGGCCGATCATGCGCTGTTGGCGTCGCTGGGCGCCGACTTGCGCTTCGTCACCATCACTTCGGCGGTGTTGCTGGCCGACGCCGAGGCGCTGCGGGTGTCGGTGTCGCCCGCTACCGCGCCGAAGTGCGAGCGCTGCTGGCACTACCGGGACGACGTCGGCAGCGACACGGCCCACCCGACGATTTGTGGGCGCTGCGTAGTCAACCTGTTCGGCGAGGGCGAGCACCGTACAGTCGCTTGATTTGCCGGCGCTCGGACCGAGATCGACTGGTCCGAGCTCGATCTGCTCGACCCGCTGGAGCTTCGCGACAGCGGGTCGCTCTGCCCTCCCCGGTCACCGCTGACCGCCGCTTCGTCCGTCGTCCTGTCCTCGTCATGGCCCTGAAAAAGAAGTCCACGCGCTCTACCTCGCCCCTCCTTCCCTGGCTCGGCATCGCGGTCATCGTCATCCTGCTCGACCAGTTCAGCAAGACGTTGATCCTCGGCGCCTTCGACTTCGGGGACAGTCACACGGTGACCTCGTTCTTCAACGTTGTCCGGGTCCATAACACCGGGGCGGCGTTCTCGTTCCTCGCCGGGGCGAGCGGCTGGCAGCGCTGGTTCTTTGTCGCCCTCGGCAGCCTGGCGGCGCTGTTCATTCTCTGGATGTTGCGCAGCCATGGCGGCCAGCGCCTTTTCAGCTGGGCGCTGGCGCTGATCCTGGGCGGCGCGGTCGGCAATGTCATCGACCGGTTGTTGCACGGCTATGTCGTCGACTTCATCCAGGTGCACTACCGCAACGCCTACTTCCCGTCGTTCAACGTCGCTGACAGCGCGATCACCGTCGGCGCGGTGCTGTTGGTGCTGGATGAGTTGAGGCGGGTGCGGCGGGGACGGTAAGGCGAGGCGTCGAGCTTGCGGGCTCTGAGGCGAAAGCGGACGTTCATGAACTTCGAGGAGCTTGCAACAGGAACGTTTGATTGGCGGTTTGCTGCCGGCCATTTGCGGCCGCTCGTGACTGACAGCTTCGGAGCGCTGCGATTGAAGCTGCCACGCGGCCACAGCAAAGTTCCGCGCTAAGTTGCCACGAGTCGCATCGATATCTCCCGCGAGGCGGCAGTGAGTTGCGCGAGGTTCGCCTTGACCATCTCAGGCACCGTGGCCACCTTGTGCATCCACGTCAAGTTGAGCGCCGCGACCACTTCCTCGCCGACCCAGATCGGTACGGCAATCGAGTCTCTACCGTCGTTCCACTCGCGCCGGGTCTGGTCAAAGTGGCCTCCGAAATCGGGCGTTCGGTGTCCGTACCCCAGGCGTCTGGTCTCGTCGAGCAAGCGCTCGACCATCGCTGGCTTTCGCGCCATGAAATTGCCCGCCTCTTTGCTGGCAGCCAGACGCAGAATCATGGCGTGGCGCTCGCTCTCGCTGCAGAAGGCAATGTAGGCGCGACCCGTTGCCGAGCGCAGTAGATTGATCCGGAATCCGATCGGCCCGACCGGGACGTTCGAGAAGTACGACTTCGGCCGATTGGTCTCGATCACCTCCATGCAATCGAGCCGAGGTACCGCCAGCACGGAAGGCCAGTTGACCTTGCGGCACAGGCGCTCCATCACCGGCGACGCCACCTCGACCAGATAGTTCTCGTCGCTGAGCTGCGGCGCGCGCGGCTGCAGCGTGTGGCTCGCCATGTAGGCGCCATCGGCGAGTCGCTGCCAGACCATGCCGCGCTTCTCCAAGGTGACGATCAGTCGCGTGAGCGTGGCCTTGGGCAGGCCGGTCGCCAGAAACAGGTCGTGCAAGCTGGCGGCGCGCGCCTGGTGCAGGTGCGTCAGCACTTCGAGACCACGGTCCAATGCCCGGATCGTCTTGACTTTGTAGTCGCGCATGGGCTGGTCGTGCGTTTCACCAGGAGAAAACCTCGTGCGTGATGCTACCCGGCTGAACGGTCGAGGCAAATACTTCAGCCATACCCGGAGAACAACAAGTCGGGAAACGAGAAGATGACCGGAGACAAGCATGCGCAGGCCACTCGGCCGGGTGCGCGCTATCCCCGTTCACCAGAACCGGGCCGGCGCGCCCAAGGAGCATGTTCATGAGCTTTTCCCACGACGACGTCCAACGGCTGATCAAGCTGCTCGACAGTTCGCACTTCGACGAACTGCATCTCGAAGCAGAGGGGATCAAGCTGACGTTGCG
>CAXTDH010000547.1:0-3011 GCA_964242405.1 uncultured Rhizobacter sp.
CCTCGATCTGGCCCTTCGGCGTGGTCGCGATGCCGGCGCGCACGATCTCGGCCGAGTAGGCGCCCAGGTTGATGACCATCGCCAGCACCGACGCGACCTGCGGCGACAACTTCACGCCGATGCCCGGCAGGCCAAAGAAAAGAAAGAACAGCTGGACGATGAACGGCGTGTTGCGGATCAGCTCGACATAGGCGCCGACGACCGCACGCAGCCACGCCGCGCCGTGCAATCGTGACCAGGCGCAGGCCACGCCGAGGCTGACGCCGACAGTCGCCGCCACCGCCGTCAGCGCCAGCGTCACGACGACGCCCTTGGCGAGCAGCGGCCATTCGACGAGGACGGCAGGGAAGTCGAGCGCGATCATCGGCGTGGCCGACCGAGCGACGCCGCCGCCAGCGTCAAGGCAGGTCGCCCAACGGCCGGCCGAGCCACTTCATCGCCAGCTTGTTCAGTTCCCCCGACTTGCGCGCGTCGGTGATGATGTCGTTGACCTTGGTGCGCAGCTTGTCCTCGCCCTTGGCGACGCCGATGTAATTCGGCGAATCCTTCAGCAGCAGCTTGAATTCGGTGCCGAGCTGCGGGTTCTTGGCCATCATGTTGCCGGCCACCGAGGCACCGACGCCGATCAGCTGCACCTGCCCCGCGACATAAGCCGAGACAGTGCCGTTCATGTCCTCGAAGCGCTTGACGTCGACGCCGGCGGGCGCGATCTTGCCCAACTCCTGATCTTCCATCGCGCCGCGCGTCACGCCGACCGACTTGCCGGCGAGATCGGCGGGTGTCTTCACCGACAAGCTCTTGGGCCCGAAGACGGCCTGGAAGAACGGCGAATAGGCGATCGTGAAGTCGATCACCTTCTCCCGATCCGGGTTCTTGCCGAGCGTCGAGATCACCAGGTCGGCCTTCTTCGTCTGCAGATAGGGCACGCGGTTCGCGCTGGTCACGGGCAGCAGCTCGACCTTGACGCCGAGCTTGGCGCCGATCAGCTGCGCGACATCGATGTCCAGGCCCTGCGGCTGCATGTCGGTGCCGACGAAGCCGTAGGGTGCCGAGTCGGTCGGGATCGCGACCTTCAGCAGCTTGTGGGCCATGATGTCGTCGAGCGCACCCTGGGCGAAGGCGGGCGAGGCGGCGAGGAAGATGGGCGCGACCGCAGCGGCGGCGATCGCTTTCAGACGACGACTGATGTTGAGCAAGATGTCTCCACAGGGCTGAACAGATGCCTTCGACGGAAGGTGGGCGCCGTGTAGCAAGCCCTGTGCCGTGCGCGTCCTGCCTCGCTACGGAGCGTCTCGGGTGCCCAGTCGTCGCACCCGGAGCAAGGTCTGCTGCAGCACCCGGGCATCGGCGCTCGCTCGGTGACGCTCCAGGCGCAGGTCGACCCGCACCTCACGCTTGATGTCGTCCCACAGGGCCGCCTCGTGTTCGCTCAGCAGCGAGCGCAGGTCCTCGAGCTTGAAGGCGGGCACCCGGCCGGCGGCTTCGAAGAGGGCGGAGAGCCAGGTGTAGTCGTGCAGCCAGGCGTCGCTGTAGAGCGTGCGGCCGTGCAGCCGGTCGTTGAGCTGCGCGGCGACTTCGGCGACATCCCGGCCATGGGTCTGCAGGGTGCTGGCGGCGATGTGGTGGATCTTCTCCGCTTCCGGATCCCAGTGGACCCACTCCCGGGCCGGTCGGATGAGGCTGCAATAAGTGTCGCCGTTCGGCAGCACGTAGCCGATCTCGATCGGGTAACTGTGGGCGCCGAAGCCGGAGGCCTCGATGTCGAGCACTGCAGGTGCGGCAGCGGCGCCGCCGCTGGTCGGGTCGGCGGCGGAGGCGGCAGTGCTCATGGCGAAGCATAGGCCGCATCGGCACCGGCGGTGAAGCCGGCACCGGGTGAATACGGGACAGTTCCCGCTGGCCAGGAGGCTTCGACGGTTCGCGCCGCGGCTCTGCTTCGGGTAAGAGCGGTAGAGGCCGTCTCAGGAGTCGGCTATACCTGGGGTTTGGCAGCACCACTTAGCGGAGTACAACGACTTGAGCTCGAACCCCAGCATCACCGACACCCTCGACGAGACGGCATCGCCCCCGCAACGCTACTGGCCCAAGCGCCTGCCCAGAGCGCTCGCAGTCCCGCAGACCTCGCTCTGGTTCAACCTGGAGGTCACCGCGGCCCGCTACCCCGACAAGCCTGCCTACCTCTTCTTCGGCAAGGCGCTCACCTATCGGCAGATGCGCGAAGACGCCGAACGCATCGCCGGCTGGCTGCAGAGCGTGGGCGTGCAGGCGGGTGACCGGGTCGCCATGTTCATGCAGAACTGCCCGCAGTTCCCGACGGCGCTCTATGCGGTGCTGCGGGCCAATGCGGTGGTCGTGCCCGTCAACCCGATGAACCGGGCGGAAGAATTCACCCACTACATCACCGACCCCGAGACCCGGGCGGTGATCTGCAGCGCCGACCTGGCCGGCATCGTCGCCACTGCCAATGCCGCGCTCCCGGCGGCTTCGCAACTGGCGCAGGTGCTGGTGACACGGTATACCGACGCGATGCCCGCCGGCGTCGTCGACCCCGCGCAGGCACCGCCGCCGCCCATGGACGCCTGGCTGCGCAGCGACCCGCCCCTGCCGGAGAACACCGCCATCACCACCTGGACGCGCTGGACCGATGCCCTGGCGCAATCCCGCTTCGTCGGCCCGGCGACCGCGGGGCCGGACGACATCGCGCTGCTGCCCTACACCTCCGGCACCACCGGCCTGCCCAAGGGTTGCATCCACACCCACCGCACGCTGATGAGCAATGCCGTCGGCCAGCAGTGGAGCCATTCCGGCCCGGAGACGGTCGGCCTGGGCGTGGTGCCGATGTTCCACATCACCGGCATGCTCTACAGCGTGCTCGGTTCGGTCTACTGCGGCGCCACGACCATCATCCTGCCGCGCTGGGACCGTGAACTCGCCGGCCGCCTGATCTCGAACCACCGGATCTCGCACTGGACCTGCATCCCGACGATGATCATCGACCTGTTCGGCAGCCC
>CAXTDH010000548.1:0-3001 GCA_964242405.1 uncultured Rhizobacter sp.
CAACCTCGGATCCAGCGCATCGCGCAGCCCGTCGCCCATCAGGTTGAACGCGAGCACCGACACCAAAATCGCGAGCCCCGGCAGGGTCACCACCCACCAGGCGCTCTGGAT
Source organism: uncultured Rhizobacter sp. (assembly GCA_964242405.1). Classification (GTDB taxonomy): domain Bacteria; phylum Pseudomonadota; class Gammaproteobacteria; order Burkholderiales; family Burkholderiaceae_C; genus LMDS01. The sequence continues at coordinate 112 of CAXTDH010000548.1, forward strand.
GAACTCGAGTGCGCTGGCGAGCATCGAGCCCCATTCGGGTGTCGGCGGCTGCGCGCCCAGGCCGAGAAAGCCGAGCGCGGCGGCGTCGAGGATGGCGTTCGAGAAGCCGAGCGTCGACTGCACGATCAAAGGCGCGCTGCAATTCGGCAACACGGTGTCGAACATCAGCCGGGCGGTGCCGGCGCCGGCGAGGCGGGAGGCCGCGACGTAATCCTTGCCCATCTCGCCGATCACCGCGGCCCGCGTCAGGCGGACGAAGTGCGGCAGCATGACGATGGCGATCGCGTACATGGCGTTCATCAGCCCCGGCCCCAGGATCGCGACGACCGCCACCGCCAGCAACAGGCTGGGCAGCGCCAGCATGATGTCCATCAGCCGCATGACGACGAACTCCGTCGCGCCGCGAAAGAAGCCGGCGAGCAAGCCGAGCACCACGCCGAAACTCAGCGACAGGCCGACCGACACCAGGCCGATCATCAGCGACAGCCGGGTGCCGTGGATCAGCCGCGAGAGCAGATCCCGGCCGACCGGATCGGTGCCGAGCAAGAACACATGGCCGTCGACCGGCTGCAGCGACGGTGCCTTGAGCACCGCGTTGGGGTACTGCTCGTTGGGCGAGTAGGGCGCAATGACGTCCGCGAGCAAGGCGCAGAGCAGCAGCAGGGCGACGACCGCCAACCCGACGACGGCCCCCCGGTTGCGCCGGAAGTCGCGCCACAGCTCGCCGCTTCGAGACGGTGCAGCTGACACGGCATGGGCGTTGGCATCGACATCCACAGCGACGACAGCGTTGCCGATCGCGGCGTTGGCCGCTCCAGTCCCGACGTCGATCGCATCCGTGGCAGCAGCACCCAGCGTGTTCATCGATGCCGGATCCGTGGATTGATGACGCCGTAGAGCAGGTCGACGACCAGGTTCACGGTGATGATGACCGTGGCCGACAGCAGGATGCCGCCCTGCACCGCCGGGTAGTCGCGGCGGTGGATCGCCTCGACCAGCCACTTGCCGATGCCCGGCCAGGAGAAGATGGTCTCGGTCAGGATGGCGCCCGCCAGCAGCGTGCCGACCTGCAGGCCGATCGTCGTCACCACCGGGATCAGCGCGTTGCGCAAGGCGTGGATGGCGACGATGCGAAAGTCCGACGCGCCCTTGGCCCGGGCGGTGCGCACATAGTCCTCGCGCAGCACCTCGAGCATGCTGGAGCGCGTCATGCGGGCGATGACCGCGAGCGGAATGGTGCCGAGCGCGATCGCCGGCAGCACCAAGTGCGAGAGCGCACTGCGAAAGGCGCTGCTGTCACCGGCCAGCAGCGTATCGACCAGCATGAAGCCGGTGCGCAGCACGATGTCGTACTCGATCGCGATCCGGCCCGAGACCGGCGTCCATCCCAGCGTCACCGAGAAGGTCAGGATCAGCAGCAGCCCCCACCAGAAGATGGGCATCGAGAAGCCGGTGAGCGACAGGCCCATCACCGAGTAATCCCAGACGGTGTTGCGCTTGACGGCTGCCAGGATGCCGGCCGGCAGGCCAATCACGACGGCAAGCAGCAAGGCGAATGCGGACAGCTCGATCGTCGCCGGGAACAGCGTCGTGAACTCGCGGAACACCGGCTCCTGGGTGACGGTCGAGCGGCCGAGGTCACCGTGGGCGGCTCGCCAGACGTAGTCGAGATACTGCACGGGCAGCGGCCGGTCGAAGCCGAACTCCTGCAACAGTCGGGCGTGGCGCTCGGCCGTCATGCCGCGTTCGCCGGAGAGCGCCTCCACCGGGTCGCCCGGCAGCAGGCGGATCAGCGCGAACACGAGCAGCGTGATGCCGATGAAGGTCGGTACGACCAGGCCGAGGCGCTTGGCGATGAAAGCGAACATGCGAGCGGCGTCGCGCGGGCGACCTACTTCGTCTTCAGGTCGACCTTGTCGAAGTAGTGATGCGCGGTCGCGTCCATCTTGTAGCCGATCACTTCCTTGCGCAGCGGCTCGAAGCGCACCGAGTGGGCGATCGGTATCCAGGGCGCCTCTTCGTGGAAGATTTCCTGCGCCTTGGCGTAGAAAGCGGCGCGTTCGGACTGCTTGGTCACCGCCTTTGCCTTCTCGATCAGGCTCTCGAACTCCTTGTTGCACCAGCGCGCGACGTTGCCGCCGCCCTGCACCGCCGAGCAGCCGAGCAGCGGGTTGAAGAAGTTGTCCGGGTCGCCGTTGTCGCCCGACCAGCCGTACATCATCGACACCTGCTCGCCGACCTTGCTGCGCTTTCGGTATTCGCCCCATTCGAAGGTGACGAGCTTGGCCTTGACGCCGACCTTCTCCCAGTCGGCCTGGATCAGCTCGGCCATCCGCTTGCCGTCCGGGTTGTAGGGTCGGGTCACCGGCAAGTACCAGAGATCGACCTCGGTGCCGGGCGCGACGCCGGCCTTGGCGAGCAAATCCTTTGCCTTGGCGACGTCGTAGGGGTAGTCGACCACCTTGTCGTTGTACGACCAGAGCGTCGGCGGGATCGGGTTCTTGGCCGGCTGGCCGGCGCCCTGGAAGACGGCGTCGAGGATCGCCTTCTTGTTCACCGCCATGTTGAGCGCCTGGCGCACCGCCTTGCTGTCGAACGGCTTCTTCTCGACGTTGAAGGCGATGTAGCCGACGTTCAGCCCCTGTTGCTGCAGCAGGTTGATGTTCGGGTCGTTCTTCATCAAGGCCACGTCGGCCGGCTTCGGGAAGGCCATCACCTGGCATTCGCCCGTCTTCAGCTTGGCGAAGCGCACCGAGGCGTCGGTGGTGATGGCGTAGACGAGGTTGTCGATCTTCGGCCGGCCGCCCCAGTAGGCATCGAAGGCCTTGTAACGGATCACCGCGTCCTTCTGGTAGGAGACGAACTGGAACGGGCCGGTGCCGATCGGCTC
>CAXTDH010000549.1:0-2995 GCA_964242405.1 uncultured Rhizobacter sp.
GTCAGTTCCTCGCCGAGCTGGTACAGATCCCAGTGGGCTTTCGGGTCGCGGTAGGCGACCAGCCAGGCCTGCTCGACAGCAGGGTTCTCGACGTGCGGCTGGGTCCAGTCGCGATCCAGGCAGGCGGCGGGCACATCGAGGCCGCGCCGGGCCAGCAGCCGCAACGATTCGTCGTAGAGAGACGGCGCCCGCCAGGCGGCCTCCACGAGCGCCAGCAAGTCAGGCCGGTGCGCATGCGCCTTCAGCATCGCCGCGTTCTTGTTGCCGAGCATGAACTCGATGCAGCGGTACTGCGCACTCTGAAAGCCGCTGCTGTTGCTCAGGTACGGGCGGATGCGGCTGTACTCGGGCGGCGTCATCGTCGCCAGCACGTCCCAGGCGTGGACCAGCTGCTCCATGATCTTGCTGACCCGGGCCAGCATCTTGAAGGCCGAGTGCAGGTCGTCACTCGCGACGCAGGTGATCGCCGCACCGAGTTCGTGCAGCAGCAGCTTCATCCAGAGTTCGCTCGTCTGGTGCTGGATGATGAACAGCATCTCGTTGTGGTCGGGCGAGAGTGGGTGCTGCGCCGACAGCAACTCGTCGAGGTGCAGGTAATCGCCGTAGCTCATGTCCTTCGAGAAATCGAGCTTGGCACCTTCCAGGGCGACGATCTGCTCCGGCGTGATCGGCAGCGCCAGCAGGGCGGGAATGGCCGGCGTGGCAGCGGTCATGTGGCGGAACCGTGGCGGCTCGTGGTCACTTCACACGAATCGGTGCAGGGTGATTTCATGTCACCACCGAGCGCTGATGGAAGCGCGGTTCCTGCCATTCGCCGCTCTCCAGCACCTGCTGCAACTGCTCGGCGGCGTCCCACACGTCGACGAAGCGGGTGTAGAGCGGCGTGAAGCCGAAACGCAGCACATCGGGCGCTCGAAAGTCGCCGATCACCCCCCGTTCGATCAGCGCCTGCATGACGGCGAAAGCGCTGTCCGGACGGCTGAAGCTGACTTGGCTGCCGCGCAATGCCGGCTCGCGCGGCGTCACGAGCGACAGGCCATGACCGGCGCAACGCTGCTCGACGACCTCGATGAAGCTGGCGGTGAGCGCGAGCGATTTGGCACGCAGCGCGGCGATGCCACCGTGCGCGTCGAGCTTGGAAAAGACAGCCAGCCCGCACTCGAGCGCGGCGAGCGACAGAACCGGCGGCGTGCCGCAGACGAAGCGCTGGATGCCGGCCGCCGCCCGATAGTCCGTTGTGAACTCGAAAGGCGCCGCATGGCCGAGCCAGCCGGAGAGCGGCTGGCGGATCTGTTCGCGGTCCATGCGAGCGATCTGCCGGGGGTGGGCCCAGACAAAGGCCGGTGCGCCGGGGCCGCCGTTCAGGTATTTGTAGCCGCAGCCGATGGCGAAGTCGGCAGCAGCCGCGTCGTCACCGCCCGCCTTCAGATCGACCGGCACGGCGCCGGCGGAATGGGCCAGGTCCCAGACGACCAGCGCGCCGGCCGCGTGCGCCGCCCGCGTGACGTCGGTCATCGCGTGCATCCTGCCGGTGCGGTAGTTGACGTGGGTCAGCATGAGGATGGCGAGCGAGTCGTCCATCGTCGTCGCGAGGTCGTCGGCGTCGACCAGCTCGAGCGTCAGGCCGTGCTGCCGGGCGATCGTGTCAGCAATATAGAGGTCAGTGGGAAAGTTGCTGCGCTCGGAGACGATGCGGTGGCGGCGGTTCGATGTCGCCGCCGTGCCGGGAGACGCCTGCATGGCAGTGCCGGTCGATGCCTGCAGCGCGGCCGCCACGCTCAGCACCTTGTAGAGGTTGACGGAGGTCGAGTCGCCGACGGTCAATTCGCCCGGCCCGGCGCCCACCAGGGCGGCGATCCGGTCGCCGATGCGCGGTGCCAGGTCGATCCAGCCGACGCTGTTCCAGCTCTTGATCAGGTCGCGCCCCCACTCCACCTCGACGAGTTCGCGGATGCGGCCGGCGGTCGCCTTGGGCAAGGCGCCCAGCGAATTTCCGTCCAGGTAGATGACGCCTTTCGGCAGCGCGAAGTCGTCGCGAAGCGAACGGAGCGGGTCATCCCGGTCGAGGGCGATGCAATCGCTGCGCGTGGTGGTCATGAGGTCGGTCGCTCGAGTAGCGGGGACATCATCGCAGCTCCCTCAGGACGGCGCGCACCGGCGAGGCATCGGCCTCGATCAGCTTCAAGGGCAGGGCGATCAACTCGTAGTCGCCGGCCGGCACGTCGTCGAGCACCAGGTTCTCCAGAACCCGCAGGCCGCGGGCGAGCAGTTGCCGGTGGCTGGCGAGCGTCTTGCTAACGGCCGGGTCGACCGACTGGCTGTCGATGCCGACCAGCCGCACGCCGCGGTCGGCCAGCCAGCCGATCGTCTCCGGCGCGAAGGCGCTGAACGCCGGCGACCAGGCGGTCGGCGCGCGCCGGCAGGTCCGCACGAGCACGCGCGGCGGCAGCTCGCTAGCGGCATGCGCAAGGTGCCCGGGTTCAATGAGCGGCCCACGGTCGATGGCATGAATGACGCGGCACGGCCCGAGGTAGGGGTCGAGGTCGACGCTGCCGATCGTCGCTTCCCCGGCGCCGTAGTGCAGCGGTGCATCGGCATGGGCACCGATGTGCGGCGACATCGTGATCGCACTCAGGTTGACCGGGCAGCCGGGGCCGAGCTCGGCCGTCCAGTGCTGTGAATAGGCGGTGTCGCCGGGGAAGAGCGGCGATTCGGACGAGATGGCGGGCGAGATGTCCCAGAGCTTCGCAGGCTGTAGTGCTTCAATACGCCGCAACTGGAACAGCAAGGGCGGCAGCTCATCGCTGACCGTCTTCCGGAGAATGTCGACATCGACATCGAAGTAGGCGTGTACCAACCGGTTGCGCATGCCGACGATTGCCTTCCATGGCAACATCGGCATCAGCAATCGGCGGTGGGGACTAACTCTGGAAGCCGCCTCGCCCCGGACCGGGAGCGCGCGGGTAGCGACGAATCGCAGCATCGTGTCGGTCGA
>CAXTDH010000550.1:0-2990 GCA_964242405.1 uncultured Rhizobacter sp.
CGACGGGGTGGACCTGGCGCTCGAGAGCGGCCACACGCTGGCGGTGGTCGGCGAGTCCGGCTGTGGCAAGAGCACGCTCGGTCGGCTACTGCTGCAGTTGCAGCCCGCCGACGCCGGCTGCGTCCAGTTCGGCGGTGCCGACATCGGCACGATCCCTCGCCTCGCGCTCCGCCAACGGATGCAGGTCGTGTTTCAGGACCCGTATGCCTCGCTCGACCCCCGCCAACGCATCCGCGACGTGCTGACCCGGCCGATGCGGCTGCATGGTTTGGCGTCGGGCAATGCGGCGCTGCTGCGGGCCGGGGCGCTGCTGGAGCGCGTCGGCCTTTCCGCGACCATGCTCGACCGCCTGCCGCACGAGTTCAGCGGCGGGCAGCGCCAACGCATCGCCATCGCTCGAGCGCTGAGCGTGAACCCGGAGTTGATCGTCTGTGACGAACCGGTCAGCGCCCTCGACGTCTCGGTGCAGGCGCAGGTGATCAATCTTCTGCAAGACCTGCAGCAGGAGCGCGGCCTGGCGCTGCTGTTCATCTCCCACGATCTGGCGGTGGTGCGGCAAATGGCCCACTCCGTGATGGTGATGTACGCGGGCCGGGTCGTGGAGGCCGGGCCGGCGGCAGCGCTGTTCGAGGCACCGGCGCATCCCTACACCCGCGCCCTACTGGCGGCGGCGCCACGCATCGACCGCGGAGCGCGCAGCCACGCGCCCATGGCGGACGAACCGCCGGACCCGACGGACCTGCCGCCCGGCTGCCGCTTCGCCGGGCGTTGCCCCTTTGTCCAGCCAACGTGCCGGGCGGACCCGCATCCGGCGCTGCAGCCGGTGTCGCCAGGCCATGACAGCGCCTGCCTATTCGCCAAAGCGCTGCCGTCCTGGCCCTGCACCCAGCCAGGGACCGCGCCATCCGATCGTCTGGCGGCCTATCGCCGCGCCCGAGCCGCGGCAGCATGAGGCTGATCGCTGGCCGCGTGCTGTCCCTGTTGCCGGTGCTGTTCGGCATGTGCGTGCTCAGCTTCGGCCTGCTCGCCCTGGTGCCGGGCGACCCGGTGACCGCGATGCTGGGTTTGGAGGCCGACCCGGCCGCGATCGCCACGCTCCGCACCCGCTATGCACTCGACCAGCCATTGCCGCTGCGCTTCCTGGCCTGGTTCTGGCACGTGCTGACCGGCGATCTGGGCCGCTCCATCCAGACGGGACGCCCGGTGCTGTCGATGATCGCCGGCGCCCTGGTGCCGACCCTGCAACTCGGCACGGCTGCCATGCTCGTCTCGCTGCTGATCGCCCTGCCCGCTGGCATCGTCGCCGCCACACGGCGCAACGGCGTGGCGGACCTGGTCGCATCTTTCATCGCGCTATGCGGGTTGTCGCTGCCCTCGTTTTGGCTCGGCATCCTGCTCATCCTCAGCCTGTCGATCGCCGTCCCGCTGCTGCCCTCCTCCGGCTATGCGCCCTTTCTCAGCCAGCCCGGCGCGGCCTTCGCCCACCTCGTGCTGCCCGCGCTCACGCTGGGCGCCGCGATGGCGGCCGCGACCATGCGGATGACGCGCTCGGCCATGATCGAGGTGCTGTCGGCCGACTACATCCGCACCGCCCGGGCCAAGGGCGCGCCGCCGCGCCGCGTGGTGTGGCGACACGCGCTGCGCAACGCGCTCCTGCCGGTCGTCACGCTGGTCGGTCTGCAGATGGGGCAGCTGCTCGGTGGCGTGGTGATCACCGAGAGCGTGTTCTCCTGGCCCGGGATCGGCAAGCTGACCGTGGACGCGATCTTCGCCCGCGACACCCCCGTCGTGCAGGGCAGTATTCTGGTTACTGCCACGCTGTTCGTGCTGATCAATCTCGGCACCGACTTGCTCTATACGGCCTTGGACCCGCGCCTGCGGAGCCGGCGATGAGATCGCCGCGGAGCATCGTCGGCATCGTGCTCGTCACGATCGTGCTGCTCGGCGCGGCGCTGGGCCCGCTGCTCTGCCCCTACGACCCCGCTACCCCGGACTTCATCGCCACACTCGCCCCACCCTCGGCCGGGCACTGGCTGGGCACCGACGATCTCGGCCGGGACGTCCTGGCCCGTATCCTGGCCGGCGGGCGCGTGTCGCTGCTCGTGGGGATCATCAGTGTGGCCGCGGCCGCGGTGATCGGGGCGCCGTTGGGCCTCGTCTCCGGTTTCGTCGGCGGCTGGACCGACAGCGTCATCATGCGCTGCACCGACGTGCTGCTGGCGTTTCCCGGCCTGTTGCTGGCCCTGGCGATCACCGCCTCGCTCGGCTCCTCGCTGCCCACCACGATCGTGGCGATCGCGATTGTCAACACGCCGATCCTGGCCCGGGTCGCGCGGGGGCAGGCGATGGCGTTGCGCCATCTGGACTACGTGGTGGCGGAGCGGGCGCTCGGTTTCGGCGAATGGAGCATCCTGCGTCATTGCGTGGCCCCCAACGCACTCTCGCCGATCGTGGTGCAGGCGTCGCTGCTGCTCGCCTCGTCGATCATCACGGAATCCTATTTGTCCTTCCTCGGTCTCGGCGTGCAGCCGCCGACGCCGTCCTGGGGCAACATGCTGCACGACGCGATCGGCTTCCTAGACCAGGCGGTCTGGCTCGCCTGGTTCCCCGGCATCGCCATCTTCGCCACCGTGCTCGGCTTTAATTTGGTGGGCGACGCCTTGCGCGACCGCCTCGACCCGCGCGATTGAACGACTCTAGGAGACGCTGTCATGCCGACTTTACCCCGCCGAACCCTGGTGGCCGCCGCCCTCGCCGCCCCCCTGCTCACGAGCCGCGGCAACGCGCAGTCGTCCACAATTCTGTCCATCGGCGTCGTCTCGGACCCGGTGACGCTGGACCCGGCCTTTTCAGCCTCGTTCTTCGAGACCCAGGTTCTCTACAACCTTCACGAGACGCTGCTGGTGGCCAAGCCGGATGGGAGCGTCGTGCCAGGGCTGGCCTCGTTCACCATGAAGGATGCGCTGACCTACAGCTTCACGCTACGCGAC
>CAXTDH010000551.1:0-2986 GCA_964242405.1 uncultured Rhizobacter sp.
CGCCTCGCCTTCAACGGCCCGCTGCAGGTCCGGCACATCGAGAACCTGGCGAAGATGGCGCAGCAGGGCCTGTTCGTCTACAAGGGCCGCGGCAACGTGCCGGATGCCGCCTTCATCTCGGGGGAATGCGCGATGTCGATGGGCTCGTCGAGCACCTACGGCCAGCTGAACAAGGTGGCGAAGTTCGCTTTCGCATTCGCGCCCCTGCCCTACTACCCCGACATTCCCGGTGCGCCGCAGAACACCATCATCGGCGGCGCGAGCCTTTGGGCGATGAGCGGCAAGAAGCCGATCGAAAACAAGGGCGTGGCTGCCTTTTTCGCCTACCTGTCACAGCCGCAGATCCAAGCCGCGAGCCACCAGCGCACCGGCTACCTGCCGACCACCAAGGCCTCTTTCGAGCTGACGGAGAAGTCCGGCTTCTACACTAAGAACCCCGGTACCGACGTTGCGGTGAACCAGATGATCCGCAAGACGACCGACAAGTCGCGCGGCGTGCGTCTGGGCAACTACGTGCAGATCCGGGCGATCGAGGATGAAGAGCTCGAGCAGATCTGGGCCGGCAAGAAGTCGGCAAAGGAAGGGCTCGATTCGGCCGTGCAGCGCGGCAACGAACTGCTCGAACGATTCCAGAAGGCGAGCAAGGGGTGACGGCACCGGGTCGGCGCCCGGTGGCGGTCGAGCGCCGCGAGCCCTGAGCCGTCGATGGAAAAGCGCGTCGTTTTTCGATCCCGCTGGCTCCCCTGGCTGCTGCTGGCGCCGCAGGGCGTCGTCATCGGCGTCTTCTTCTTCTGGCCGGCGGTTCAGGCGCTGCTGCAGTCGCTGCAGCAGGCCGACGCCTTCGGCAGCTCCGTCGAATGGGTCGGGTTCGACAACTTCAGGTCGCTCTGGCGCGATCCCAGTTACCTCGAGTCCTTCGGAACCACCGCCATCTTCTCGGTGCTCGTGGCCGGCCTCGGGATCGCGCTGTCGCTGCTGTTGGCGGTGTTCGCCGACCGGGTCGTCCGGTTCGCGGGCGTCTACAAGACCTTGCTGATCTGGCCCTACGCGGTGGCGCCGGCGGTCGCGGGCGTGCTGTGGCTGTTCATGTTCTCGCCGAGCATCGGCATCGCGTCGTATGGCCTGCATGCACTCGGCATGCGCTGGAACAGCCTGCTCGACAGCCGCGACGCCATGGCGCTGATCGTCATGGCGGCTGTATGGAAGCAGCTTTCGTACAACTTCCTGTTCTTCGTCGCCGGCTTGGCGAGCATCCCGAAGTCATTGATCGAAGCGGCGGCGATCGACGGCGCACGGCCGTGGCGGCGCTTTTGGTCGATCCAGTTTCCGCTCCTGTCGCCGACGACGTTCTTCCTGCTCGTCATCAACGTCGTGTACGCCTTCCTTGAAACATTCGCGATCGTCGATGCGGCGACACAGGGCGGGCCCGGCAAGGAGACGTCGATCCTTGTCTACAAGCTGGTCGCCGACTTCAAGGCGCTCGATCTCGGCAGCTCGGCGGCGCAGTCGGTGGTGCTGATGCTGATCCTGGTGGTGCTGACGGTGATCCAGTTCCGTTACGTCGAGAAGAAGGTGAACTACTGATGAGCTTCGCGACCGCGACCGCGACCGCGTCGGCGTCGGCGTCGGCGTCGGCGTTTTCAAGCTGGGCGTTTCATGGTTGAACGCCGACCGACGCTGGGCATCCTGGCGCATCTGGTGCTGATCATCGGCGTGCTGGCGGTCGCCTTCCCCGTCTACATCACTTTCGTCGCTTCCACCCACACGGCAGCGGAAGTGGTGCAGGCGCCAATGCCGCTGCTGCCGGGCTCGCACCTGATCGAGAACTACACCATGGCGCTGCTCGGCACCGGCACGTCGCAAGGCTCGAACGCCGCGGTCGGGCGAATGATGTTCGTGAGCCTGGTGAGTGCGCTCATCATCGCCATCGCCAAGATCGCGATCTCACTGCTCTCGGCATTCGCGATCGTCTACTTTCGGTTTCGCTTCCGGATGCTGTCGTTCTGGGCGATCTTCGTGACGCTGATGTTGCCGGTGGAGGTGCGGATCGGGCCGACCTACCAGGTGGTGTCCGACCTCGGCATGATCGATACCTATGCCGGCCTGACGGTGCCGCTGATCGCCTCCGCGACCGCCACCTTCCTGTTCCGCCAATTCTTCCTGACCGTGCCCGAGGAGATGGTCGAGGCAGCCAGGATCGACGGCGCCGGGCCGATGCGCTTCTTCAAGGACATCCTGGTGCCGCTCTCGGCCAGCAGCATCGCCGCCCTGTTCGTCATCCAGTTCATCTACGGCTGGAACCAGTACCTCTGGCCGCTGCTCGTCACCACCCACGAGAACATGTACCCGGTGGTGATCGGCATCAAGCACATGATCTCGGGCGGCGAATCGACGAACGACTGGAACCTGGTGATGGCGACGGCGATGCTGGCGATGCTGCCGCCCGCGCTGGTCGTGTTGCTGATGCAGAAGTGGTTCGTCCAGGGCCTGGTCGACACCGAGAAGTAGTCAAAGAAGCAGCCCGGAATCAGCACCCAGCATGGCATCCATCTCGCTCAGCAAGGTCGTCAAGCGCTACGGCAGCGGCGCCAAGGCGACCGCGGTCATCCACGGCGTCGACGCCGAGATCGCCGACCATGAATTCGTCGTCATCGTCGGGCCCTCGGGTTGCGGCAAATCGACGCTGTTGCGGATGGTGGCCGGGCTCGAGGAGGTGAGCGAAGGAAAGATCTCGATCGGCGGCCGGGTGGTCAACGACATCGAGCCGAGCGAGCGCGACATCGCCATGGTGTTCCAGAACTACGCGCTCTATCCGCACATGACGGTCTTCGACAACATGGCCTACGGCCTGAAGATCGCCAAGGTGCCGATCGCCGACATCCGCCTGCGGGTCGACAAGGCGGCGAAGATCCTCGAACTCGGGCCCTATCTGCAACGCAAGCCGCGCGAACTCTCCGGCGGCCAGCGGCAACGGGTGGCGATGGGC
>CAXTDH010000552.1:0-2985 GCA_964242405.1 uncultured Rhizobacter sp.
GCACCAAGAGCGACAAGGCGCTCAAGGCGCAGCAGGGGGTGATGGAGTTCCTGCTGATCAACCACCCGCTCGACTGCCCGATCTGCGACCAGGGCGGCGAATGCCAGCTGCAGGACCTGGCGGTCGGTTACGGCGCGTCGTCATCCCGCTATACCGAGGACAAGCGCGTCGTCTTCCCGAAGGATGTCGGGCCGCTGCTGTCGATGCGCGAGATGAACCGCTGCATCCACTGCACGCGTTGTGTCCGCTTCGGCCAGGAGGTGGCGGGGGTGATGGAGCTCGGCATGATCCACCGCGGCGAGCACTCCGAGATCACGACGGTGGCCGGCGACACCATCGATTCGGAGCTGTCGGGCAACATGATCGATGTCTGCCCGGTCGGGGCCATTCTGAGCAAGCCGTTCCGCTACCAGGCGCGCACCTGGGAGCTGTCGCGGCGCAAGAGCATCAGCCCGCACGACAGCACCGGCGCGAACCTGATCGTGCAGGTCAAGGCGAACCGGGTGATGCGTGTGGTGCCGCTCGAGAACGAGGACGTGAACGAGTGCTGGATCGCCGACCGCGACCGCTTCTCGTACGAAGCGCTCAACAGCGAAGAACGGCTCACCGCGCCCATGATCAAGCAGGGCGGTGCCTGGCGCACCGTCGATTGGTCGACGGCACTCGAGTACGTCGGCCGCGGCCTGTCGCAAATCGCAGCCGACCATGGGGCCGGCGCGATCGGTGCCCTGGCCTCCGCGAACGCCACCGTCGAAGAATTGCACCTGCTGGCGAAGCTGGTGCGGGCGCTCGGCAGCGACAACATCGACCATCGGACACGCCATGCCGATTTCGGCGGCGGCGAGAGCCCGACGACCGCCCGCTGGCTGGGGACGACCATCGCTTCGCTGTCCGACCTGCAACGGGTGCTGGTCATCGGCTCGTTCCTGCGCAAGGACCATCCGCTGTTCGCCCAGCGCCTGCGCCAGGCCGCACGCAAGGGCGGCAAGGTCCATCGGCTCGATGCTGGTGGTGACGATTGGCTGATCGACCTCGCGAGCCACACCGCGGCTGCCCCGAGCGGCTGGGTGCAGGCGCTTGCCGACCTGGCCGTCGCCATCGGCCTCGGCAACGGTGCGACGCCGCCGATGCCGGGAGAGGCGACCGACGACGCCAAGCACCTGGCAGCTTCCCTCGTGAGCGGCGAGCGCAAGGCGATCCTGCTCGGCAACGCTGCCGTGCAGCATCCGCAGGCGAGCACCTTGCTCGTACTGGCCGACTGGATCGGCGCGCAGACGGGTGCCAGCGTCGGCTATCTCAGCGAAGCTGCCAACACCGTCGGCGCGCAACTCGTCAACGCGCTGCCGGGGCAGGGCGGCTTGAATGCCGCGCAGATGCTGGGCGCCGGACAGCCGCCCGGCCCGTTGAAGGCCTGCCTGCTGCTCGATGTCGAGCCCTCGCTCGATGCGGCGAACCCGGCCGCGGCCGTCGCTGCGTTGAAAGGCGCGCAGATGGTCGTGGCCATGAGCCCGTTCAAGAACGCGGCGCTCGACATCGCCGATGTGCTGCTGCCGATCGCTCCGTTCACCGAGACGTCAGGCACCTATGTCAGCGCCGACGGCAGGGTGCAGAGCTTCCACGGCGTCGTCAAGCCGCTCGGCGATACCCGGCCGGCCTGGAAAGTGTTCCGAGTGCTCGGCAACCTGATGTCGCTGGAAGGCTTCGCCTTCGAGACCTCGGAGGAGGTGCGTGCCGAAGCGCTGCGTGATCCAGCGACGCTGGCGCAACGGCTGAGCAACAAGCCGTCGCCGGGTTTGGAGAGCGCTGAGCCGGCGAGTGTGGCACCGGCTGCTGCGGCGTCGGCGGGGGGTCTGGAGCGGGTCGCCGATGTCTCCATCTATGCCAGCGATTCGATCGTCCGCCGGTCGCCGCCGCTGCAGCTGACCGCCGATGCCCGGGCGCCGCTGGTCGGCTTGCCGACGGCCGTCTGGCAGCAGCTCGGCCTGGGCGCCGGGACGCCGGTGGTCCGCGTTTCCCAGGGCGGGGCATCCGCAGTGCTGCGAGCCCAACTGGAGCCAACGCTCGCGTCTACTGCCGTCCGCATCGCCGCAGGGCATGCCGAGACGGCCAGCCTCGGCGCGATGTTCGGTCGGGTGGCGGTGGCGGTTGCCGAAGTGGTCGCACCGGCGTCAGCGTCGACCGCGGCGATGGCCGTCTGAGGGGGCACACGATGAACAGCATCACCACCTTCGGCAGCGATACCTTCGGTGCGTTCTGGCCGTTCCTCTGGACCGTCGTCAAGATCGTCTCGCTGGTGATCCCGCTGATGCTGTCGGTCGCTTACCTGACCCTTTGGGAGCGCAAGGCAATCGGCTGGAGCCAGGTTCGGCCCGGGCCGAACCGCGTTGGCCCGTTCGGCCTGCTGCAGCCGATCGCCGATGCCGTCAAGCTGATCTTCAAGGAAATCATCGTCCCGACGGCGGCGAACAAGCGGCTGTTCTTCCTCGGCCCGATCATGACCATCATGCCGGCGCTCGCCGCCTGGGTGGTCATCCCGTTCGGGCCGGATGCCGCGCTCGCGAACGTCAACGCCGGCCTGTTGCTGCTGCTGGCGATCACCTCGGTGGAGGTCTACGGCGTCATCATCGCCGGCTGGGCGTCGAATTCGAAGTATGCCTTCCTGGGCGCGCTGCGGGCTTCGGCGCAGATGGTCAGCTACGAGATCGCGATCGGCTTTTGCCTCGTCGTCGTGCTGATGGTGACCGGCAGCCTGAACGTGACCGACATCGTGCTGTCGCAGGGCCGGGGCACCTTCGCTTCCCACGGCTTGACCTTCCTGTCTTGGAACTGGCTGCCGCTGCTGCCGATCTGCGTCGTCTACTTCATCTCCGGCCTGGCCGAGACGAACCGCCATCCGTTCGACGTCGTCGAGGGCGAGTCGGAGATCGTCGCCGGCCACATGGTCGAGTACTCGGGCATGGCGTTCGCGATGTTCTTCCTCGCCGA
>CAXTDH010000553.1:0-2984 GCA_964242405.1 uncultured Rhizobacter sp.
ACGTTGGTGCCCTCGCGCCCGAGCTTGCGCCACCAGATGCCCAGGCCGTTGACGACGCCGGGCCGCGCCTTCAGGCTCACCTCGGCCTTGCAGAGATAGCTGCCCCGGTCGTTGAAGACGCGCACCATCGCGCCGGTTGCGATGCCGCGAGGGCCGGCATCGTCGGCGTGGATTTCGACCAGCGGCTCGCCGTCGATGCCGCGCAGGCTCTTCAAGTTGACGAACGTCGAGTTGAGGAAGTGGCGAGCGGGCGGCGAGATCATCGCGAGCGGATAGCGGGCTGCCAGGGCCGGGCTGCTGGCCGCGGATTCGTAGTTCGGCACGTGGTCGGGCACGCCGTGCTGGGGTGCATCGATCACGCAGCGCCCGCTCGGTGTCGCAAAGCCGCCGCCCGCGAACGGCGCGTCCGGCAGCGGCAGCTTGACCCAGCCACGGGCGCGCAGCTCGTCCCAATCGGTCTTCGATGCGTGCAGCCCGATTCGGCCGAGCGTCTCGTCGTCGTCCTGGAAGCACGGCTCGGTGTAGCCCATCTTCGCGGCCAGCCGACGGAAGATCTCGGCGTTCGGCAGGGCCTGGCCGAGCGGCGTGATGGCCTGCTCGCTCAGCATGACGTAGGTGTGGCCGTAGCTGGTGTGGACGTCGAAGTGCTCCAGCTGCGTCGTCGCCGGCAGCACGTAGTCGGCATGGTCGGCGGTGTCGGTCTGGAAGTGCTCGAGGACGACGGTGAAGAGGTCGTCGCGGTCGAAGCCCTGCACCACCTTCTTCGACTCCGGCGCCACCGCCACCGGGTTGCTGTTGTAGACGATCAGCGCCTCGATCTTCGGGCCGAATTCGGGCGAGGACTCGCGCAGCAGGTCGTCGCCGATCGTCGACATGTTGATCACCCGCGGCTGAATGCCCGCGGGGCGCAGGTCGGGTCGTTGCAGGGCGATGTCGTCACGAACGCCCGCGAACCAGCCCGAAGCCGACAGCAGCAGGCCGCCGGCCCGGTCGCGCCAGGCGCCGACGAGGCACGGCAAGATGGCGATCAATCGGGTGGCGTTGCCACCGCCGCGCACCCGCTGCATGCCGTAGTTGAGCCGGATGGCAGCCGGGCGGGTCGTGCCGTAGTCGCGCGCCAGGCCGATCACCTCGTCGACGGTGATGCCGCAGCTGGCGGCGACACGCTCCGGCGGCCAGGCGAGTGCCTTCTCGCGCAGGGCGGGCCAGCCGGTCGGGCCACCCTCGACATGGCGCTCGATGTAGTCGTGATCGAGCCAGTCGTTGACGATCAGCTGCTGCATGATGCCGAGCGCGAGGGCGCCGTCGGTGCCCGGCATCAGGGCGATGTGCTGGTGGCACTTCTCGGCCGTCTCGGTGCGCCGCGGGTCGATGCAGATCAGCTTCGCGCCGGCGCGTTTGGCGGCCTGGGCGAAGGTCCAGAAGTGCACGCTCGAGGTGATCGGGTTGCTGCCCCAGATGAGGATCAGCCGGCTCTCGGCATAGAACTCCAGGTGCATGCCGATCTTGCCGCCGTAGGTCGCGGCCAGCGCTTCGGCACCGGCGGTCGAGCAGATGGTGCGGTCGAGCCGCGAGGCGCCGAGCCGGTTGAAGAAGCGGCCGGCCATGCCCTCGCCCTGCACCAGGCCCATGGTGCCGGCATAGCTGTAGGGCACGATGGCTTGCGGGTCGCGGGCCGCGATCGCGCTGAGGCGGCTGGCGATGTCGCCGAGGGCTTCGTCCCAGCTGACAGGCACGAACCGGCCGCTGCCCTTGGGGCCGCTGCGCCTGAGCGGCGTCAAGAGCCGTTCGGGATGGTAGGTGCGCTCCGGGTAGCGCGACACCTTGGTGCAGAGCGCGCCGTGGGTCGGTGGGTGGTCAGGGTCGCCCTGGACCTTGATCGCGATGCCATCCTGCACCGTCACCCGCATCGCGCAGGTGTCGGGGCAGTCGTGCGGACAGACCGCGCGGACGGTGGTCGGACGTTCGGTCGGCCGGTGCCCGACCATCGGCTCGAGGGCGGGGTCGACGACGGCGTTGCTCATGCGCCGAACTATTGCACATGACGCACGGGCGATGGGCACGGCGCGAAGTGACGGGCCGGCGGGCAGCAAGCGCATGAGGCGCACGGCTGTCGCCCACTGCAGCAGCACTGCGCGAGCCCGATCGCGCGCGAGGCTGCGGCCCCGGCGCTACACTGTTTTTCGATCCCGCTCTCAGCCGGCGGGCCCAGCCTGCTTGAGGAGCCCATGACATGCGAATGATCGAATCCATCCTCGCCGACGCCGCCGCGATTGCCGCCGTCCGTCGCGACCTCCATGCCCACCCGGAATTGTGCTTCCAGGAGGAGCGCACCTCCGAGCTGATCGCCCAGCAGCTCACCGACTGGGGCATCCCGATCCACCGCGGCCTGGGCAAGACCGGCGTCGTCGCGATCCT
Organism: uncultured Rhizobacter sp.; assembly: GCA_964242405.1. GTDB lineage: Bacteria > Pseudomonadota > Gammaproteobacteria > Burkholderiales > Burkholderiaceae_C > LMDS01. Next base: position 2,419 of record CAXTDH010000553.1, read on the forward strand.
CAAGGCCGGCTCGAGCGAGCGCGCCGTCGGCCTGCGCGCCGACATGGACGCGCTGCCCATGACCGAGCACAACACCTTCGCCCACGCGAGCGTCCACCCCGGAAAGATGCACGCCTGCGGCCACGACGGCCACACCGCGATGCTGCTCGGCGCCGCCAAGTACCTGTCGACGCAGCGCAACTACGACGGCACCGTCTACCTGATCTTCCAGCCGGCCGAGGAGGGCGGCGGCGGCGCCCGCGAGATGATCGCCGACGGGCTCTTCGAGAAGTTCCCGATGGAGGCGATCTTCGGCGCCCACAACTGGCCCGGCCTCGCCGTCGGCCAGTTCTCGCTGAAGAACGGGCCGGCGTTCGCGTCGAGCAACGAGTTCCGGATCGTCATTCGCGGCAAGGGCTCGCATGCGGCGATGCCGCACAACGGCATCGACCCGGTGCCGGTGGCGTGCGCGATGGTCCAGGCGTTCCAGACCATCATCACCCGCAACAAGCGGCCGATCGACGCCGGCGTCATCTCGGTGACGATGATCCACGCCGGCGAGGCGACCAACGTCGTGCCCGACAGTT
>CAXTDH010000554.1:0-2967 GCA_964242405.1 uncultured Rhizobacter sp.
ACGATGCCGGCGGCGCTCGGCGTGGTCGCGGCCGACCCGACGCGCCAGGTGGTGGCGCTCTCGGGCGACTACGATTTTCAGTTCATGGTCGAGGAGCTGGCCGTCGGCGCGCAGTTCCGCCTGCCCTATGTGCACGTGCTCGTCAACAACAGCTACCTCGGCCTGATCCGCCAAAGCCAGCGCGGCTTCGAGATGGACTTCTGCGTGCAGCTCGCCTTCGAGAATCAGAATGTCGACGACGGCACGTTGCGGAGTTATGGTGTCGACCACCAGGCGGTGGTGCAGGGCCTCGGCTGCAAGAGCCTGCGCGTGACCGACCCGGAGAAGCTCGAGGGCGCACTGCGCGAGGCGCGGGCGATGGCCGACCAGTACCGCGTGCCGGTGGTCGTCGAGGTGATCCTGGAGAAAGTGACCAACATCGCGATGGGCACCGAGATCGACAAGATCAACGAATTCGAGGACATCGATTGCCGCCATCCTGAAGGCCGGCAGGGCCTGGAAATGGCCGGGCTGCTCGAGTGATGCGGTAACCGCGCGCTGCTATTACCTGCCAACAAGACACCGGAGACCGCCATGCCCCGCTTCGCCGCGAACCTGACGATGATGTACACCGAGGTTCCGTTTCTCGACCGCTTCGCGCTCGCTGCCCGCTCCGGTTTCAAGGCTGTCGAGTTCCTGTTCCCCTACGCATTCGATGCCGACGACATCAAGCGGCGGCTGGTCGACAACGGCCTGACGCCGGTGCTGCACAACATCCCGCCGGGCGACTGGGACGCCGGCGAGCGCGGCATCGCCTGCCACCCGGATCGGATCGACGAGTTTCGCGCCGGTGTCGGCCGGGCCATCGAGTACGCCCTCGCCCTCGGCGTCCCGCAGCTCAATTGCCTGGCGGGGAAGGCGCCGGCCGGCGTCGCCGACGAGCTGCTGCGCCGCACCTTCGTCGACAACCTGCGTTATGCCGCGAAGGCGCTCGAAGGCGCCGGCCTGCGGCTGCTGATCGAGCCGATCAACCGCTTCGACATCCCCGGCTTCTACTTGAACCACACCGCGCAGGCGGCCGCCATCCTCGACGATGTCGGTGCCGCCAACGCCTTTATCCAGTACGACCTCTACCACGCCCAGCGGATGGAAGGCGAGCTGGCGGCGACATTGCAGACGTACCTGCCGCGCATCGGCCACATCCAGATCGCCGACAACCCCGGCCGCCACGAACCCGGCACCGGCGAGATGAACTACCCGTTCCTGTTCGCGCACCTCGACCGGATCGGCTATGCCGGCTGGGTCGGCTGCGAGTACAAGCCGGCCACCACCACCGAAGCCGGGCTCGGCTGGCTCCGGCAGCTCGTGGCGGCGTGACACCGCCCGTTGCCACCCGCACTGACCCCCGAATCGCCATGACCTCCTCATCCTCCTCATCACCCTTGAATATCGGCTTCATCGGCCTCGGCATCATGGGCGCACCCATGGCCGGGCACCTGGTCGCTGCCGGCCACCGGCTCTTCGTCCACACCCGGAGCGAGTTGCCCGAGCCGATCGCCGGGAGCAGCGCCACGGCGTGCGCGAACGCACGCGAGGTGGCCGAGCGTGCCGACATCGTCATCACCATGCTGCCGGACACACCGGATGTCGAGGCCGTCCTGTTCGGCGCGAACGGCGTGGCCGACGGTCTGAAAGCGGCACCGGCCAGCGCCGCGGGCGGCGTGCCGAAGACGGTCGTCGACATGAGCTCCATCTCACCCATCGACACCAAGGTGTTCGCAGGCAAGATCAACGCCCTCGGCTGCGACTACCTCGATGCGCCGGTCTCCGGCGGCCAGGTCGGCGCCCGGAACGCGACGCTCTCGATCATGGTCGGCGGCCCGGAGGCAGCCTACGCCCGGGTCAAGCCGCTGTTCGAACTGATGGGCAAGAACATCACGCTCGTCGGCGCCAACGGCGACGGCCAGACCGCCAAGGTGGCCAACCAGATCATCGTCGCGCTCACCATCGAGGCGGTGGCCGAGGCGCTGTTGTTCGCGGCCAAGGCCGGCGCCGACCCGGCCCGCGTGCGCCAGGCGCTGATGGGCGGCTTCGCCTCGTCGAAGATCCTGGAAGTTCACGGCGAACGCATGGTCAAGCGCACGTTCGACCCGGGTTTCCGGATCGAACTGCACCAGAAGGATTTGAACCTGGCGCTCGCCAGCGCCCGGGCGCTGGGCGTCTCGCTGCCGAACACCGCCACGGCGCAGGAGTTGTTCAACAGCTGTGTTGCCCACGGCGGCAAGGCCTGGGATCATTCGGCCATGGTGAAGGCGCTGGAGACGCTGGCGAACTTCGAGATCGGTCAGCAGCCTGACTGACGATCGAGGAGCGGGCGGGTCAGCACCCCGACCGACCCGCACGCCACAACCGCCACTCGATGAGCAACGCCGACCCCACACCCACCCCCCGGCAGCTCCTGCGCCGCCTGTTCGATGCCGCCATCGCCAGCGCCCAGCCGGCGCTGTGCATTCCGCCGCACCTGCCCGAGCCGCCTGCGGGCCGGGTCGTCGTCATCGGTGCCGGCAAGGCCTCGGCCGCCATGGCGCAGGCGGTCGAAGCGAACTGGCCCGGCCCGCTCTCCGGCCTGGTCGTGACGCGCTACGGCTACGCCGTGCCGTGCGAGCGCATCGAGATCGTCGAGGCGTCCCACCCGGTGCCCGACGCGGCCGGCATGGCCGCCGCGGAGCGCATGCTGGCGCTCGTGTCGGACCTGCAGCCGGACGACCTGGTGCTGTGCCTGATCTCAGGCGGCGGCTCCTCGTTGCTGCCGCTGCCCGCCGCCGGGCTGACGCTGCAGGACAAGCAGGACCTGAACCGGGCACTGCTGAGCTCGGGCGCGACCATCGGCGAGATGAACTGCGTGCGCCGCCACCTCTCCGCCATCAAGGGCGGGCGCCTGGCTGCGGCATGCCACCCGGCCCGGGTCGTCACCCTGCTGATCTCCGA
>CAXTDH010000555.1:0-2951 GCA_964242405.1 uncultured Rhizobacter sp.
GGTCCCAGTTGCCTTCGTCGGTGTAGAACTTGACGGCGAAGCCGCGCACGTCGCGGGCCGTGTCGGCCGAGCCACGCTCGCCGGCGACCGTCGAGAAGCGGGTGAAGACCGGCGTGATCTTGCCCGCTTCGGCAAACAGCGACGCCCGCGTGTGCTCGCCCAAGTTGCCGTACGACTCGAAGAAACCGTGGGCGGCCGACCCACGAGCATGGACGATGCGCTCGGGAATTCGCTCATGGTCGAAGTGGGTGATCTTCTCCCGAAGGATGAAATCCTCGAGCAAGGCCGGCCCGCGCACGCCGACCTTCAGCGAGTTCTGGTTGTCGGCGATCTTGATGCCCTGATTGGTCGTCAGGGGTTGGCCGGCCGAATCAGCGCGCACCCGGTCCAAAGGGGCGATCGTGCGGTTCACGCCGTTCGCGGGTGAATCACCGGTCTTGGCCGACGGCGTGGTTTCCGTCAACGTGCTCGCCGTGACCAGGGTCGACTCCGGCTGCGCGGTCATCCCCTGGGGCGGGGCGATGGCGTCGTCGTGGCCGTACTCGGCCGCCTTGTTCTGGTTGTAGGGCACCGAGGCCACGAGCGCCTGCGTTTGGCGGGCCTGCTCTGCCAATGCATCACCGCCGGTCTGAGCCCCTGGCTCGGACGGGCGGCTGGCGGTGCTGCGCGCCGCCGCCTTGGCGGTGACGACCTTGTCATTGGCCTTGGATGTGCCGTTGCTTTTTGCCATGAATACTCCGGGTTTCGCGGTCTGCCGCGGTTATGGAGTCGATCGTAGGCGGGCTCGGGTCCCTCATCAACGCCGTCGAAAAAGAGCAGTCCGGCTCCTACAGCGGGGCAGCGCCCGCTCCGGCAAACCGCATCACATGGCTCGGGCGGGTTCGGCTGCTCGCGGCGGTTTGGCTGCGCCGGCGCGCATCCGCCCGGCATCCAGCACAGCGTGATGGACGGCAAACGGCACGACCACCGAGCTCGGGTCGAACCCGAAGACCTGAGTCGCCTCGACCTGGGTGCGGCGCAGGCGGCCGATGATCCCGGACTCTTCGCGCGGCGAGAACGAGTACGGATAGAGCGAACGATGGGTTTCCGACAACTCCGGATGGCCCCCGAGGAGCTCGATCTGGCGCCGGCAATATTTCAGGTCGAGCGACAACAGGACGGCCGGCGCGTTGACCCGACGGTTCAAACGCTTCGGGCCGATCACCTTGAACCCGAGCATCGCCCGGTAATAGCGAACGTGCCGCGGGTTGACCTCGATCAACAGGTTGTCGGCACCCTTGATCTTGTGGGCGTAGATGTAGGCGACGTTGAAGAGCGCCGCCAGCACCCGCTTCGAGCGAGCGACGCTGTCCATCGCCAGCTTCGTGAATTCGCACACTTTGCGACCTTCGGCGCGGAGCTTGCCCACCTCCTCGGGGAACAGGTCGTCGACCAGCAAGCCGTCGCCCGAGTCGAAGCCGATCGTCAAGGTGCCGATGGTGTCGTCGTGATCGCTCGCCACGAGGGTGATGAGATTGGGTGTCGCCTCCTCCGGCAAGGCGCTTGCGCGGTAGCCACGGGTCGCGTACATCTTGTCGATCAGGATGCTGGCCGAGCTGCGTTCACCGGACGAATCAGCGGCCCGTATCCGGAAGAACGGCGATCGCCGGTCGATTTGAGCGCCGGAACGGGCCTGCGCCGCCTCCGCCTGATCTGCCAGAAGCGACTGCAGCGGGTTCCACTCCACTGCCAAGTAATTGCCGGTGTCACCATCCATCGTCGCCATCCCTTCCGTCAACTGCCCGCGGCAATGTCCTACGAAGAGTGTGCCGTTTCTCACGGCAGGCGATGTAAGCGATTGCTTCGCTTCGGTCGAGGCGGCCACACGGTCGGTCAGGCGGCAGGAAACGCTCAGTCGGGCCGGATTGCGAAGAAATCGATCGCCAGGACCTGCGACCGCAGCATTCCGAGGAAGACGATGCTCGGGCGCCTGGCGATGCCCGGCCCACGGGCGAAACGTTCGTTTACAGACGAAGCCGCTCGCAGGTCAATCCCGCTGAAGCTTCTTCCTGATCAAGGCCAGCAGCAGCCGTTGCAAGGGGTTGGCGTTGCCGAACGGACGCCAGGTAAAGCGCAGGCGCTGGCGATAGGCGTCGAATTGCATGGCCCACGGAGCCGCTCGCAGCTTGCCGCGGCCGAGCAAGACCTTGAGCACCTCGGTGCCCATGACGCCGGCGCAGAGCTCGCAGGCCATCACGGTCGACGGGCCCCGCTGTTCGCCGAAATCGACCGCCTCCGGGACCACCAGATACGAGCGCTGCAGCATGGCTGGTGACAAGCCGGCGATGAAGCGGGCCAGTTGCTCCCGGGTGCTGCAGCCCTCGAGGCGGAAGTAATCGTCGAACGACATGCCGGCCGGATGAAAGTAGAGCAGCGACACCCCCATGCCGAGCGGCGCGGCCGTCAAGGCCGGTATGCCGCGCTCACGACACGCAGCGAACACCATTCGGCGTGCCTCGACCGCGAAGAAGTCGATGGCGTCGACGTAGACATCCACCCCAGCCAGGAAGTCATCGAGGTTCGCCACCGTCACGCCGTCGGCAAAGGTACGAATGGCCGCTTCCGGGTTGATGTCGGCGGCCATCCTGGCGAGCACGTCCACCTTCGCCTGGCCCAGGGTCGACACCGACGCTCCCGCCTGGCGGTTCATGTTGTGGACTTCGAACCGGTCGAAATCCGCGATATGAAAGTTGGCGATGCCCAGGCGGCACAAGGTCAACAGGTGCGCGCCGCCCACCCCGCCGAGGCCGGCGATCGCTGCCCGTGAGCCGCGCAGCCGTGCCTGTTCGGGGATCGACAACCAACCGATATTGCGCGAGAAGCCGCGGCCATAGTCGAACGATGAAGACGGCACGCAGTGCACCTGCTGATGTGAGCATCGGGAATTGTGAACGACGCCATCCTCTCGGGTC
>CAXTDH010000556.1:0-2951 GCA_964242405.1 uncultured Rhizobacter sp.
AGTACGTGGCCGCCGGCATGAACCCGATGGACCTGAAGCGCGGCATCGACAAGGCGGTCACCGCCCTCGTCGAGCAGCTCAAGCAGCAGTCGAAGGCAACGACGACCAGCAAGGAGATCGCCCAGGTCGGCACCATCTCGGCCAACAGCGACGAAGAAGTCGGCCGGATCATCGCCGACGCGATGGACAAGGTCGGCAAGGAAGGCGTCATCACCGTCGAGGACGGCAAGAGCCTGAACAGCGAACTCGAAGTCGTCGAAGGCATGCAGTTCGACCGCGGCTACCTGTCGCCCTACTTCATCAACAACCCCGAGAAGCAGACGGCTGTCCTCGACAACCCGTTCGTGCTGCTCTTCGACAAGAAGATCAGCAACATCCGGGATCTGCTACCGACGCTCGAGCAAGTCGCCAAGAGCGGCCGCCCGCTGCTGATCGTCGCCGAGGAAGTCGAAGGCGAAGCGCTCGCGACTTTGGTCGTGAACACGATCCGCGGCATCCTGAAGGTCGTCGCCGTCAAGGCGCCGGGCTTCGGTGACCGTCGCAAGGCGATGCTCGAAGACATCGCGATCCTGACCGGCGGCAAGGTGATCGCCGAGGAAGTCGGCCTGACGCTCGAGAAGGTCACGCTGGCTGATCTGGGCCAGGCCAAGCGCGTCGAAGTGGGCAAGGAAAACACGACCATCATCGACGGCGCCGGCGCCGCGGGCGACATCGAAGCCCGCGTCAAGCAGGTCCGCATCCAGATCGAGGAAGCCACCAGCGACTACGACAAGGAAAAGCTCCAGGAACGCGTGGCCAAGCTGGCCGGCGGCGTGGCGCTGATCAAGGTCGGCGCGGCGACCGAAGTCGAGATGAAGGAGAAGAAGGCCCGTGTCGAAGACGCGCTGCACGCAACCCGTGCGGCTGTCGAAGAAGGCATCGTCGCCGGTGGTGGCGTGGCGCTCCTGCGCGCCAAGCAGTCGGCCGGCGAGGTCAAGGGCGACAACCCGGACCAGGAAGCCGGCATCAAGCTGATCATGAAGGCGATCGAATCGCCGCTGCGCGAAATCGTCTACAACGCCGGCGACGAAGCCAGCGTGGTGGTCGCTGCGGTCATGGCCGGCAAGGGCAACTACGGCTACAACGCCGCCAACGGCACCTACGGCGACATGATCGAGATGGGCATCCTCGACCCGACCAAGGTGACCCGTACGGCGCTGCAGAACGCGGCGTCGGTCGCCTCGCTGATGCTGACGACCGAGGCGATGATCGCCGAAGCGCCGAAGGACGAGTCGGGCGCCGGTGGTGGCATGCCGGGTGGCGGCATGGGCGGTATGGGTGGCATGGGCGGTATGGACATGTAAGGCCAGAAGGGCGGCGCTACGGCGCCGCCCTGAATACGTACGGCACGACACACGCCGGCATCCGCCGGCAGTGTCAAGTCGCGCGGTAGATGAGCCACCTTCGGGTGGCTTTTTTCATGATCGACGGTGGCGCCCAGCGCCCCGGCAGCGGCCCTCGCGGTTCGATAATCGGCGTTGGCCTCCGCTCACCACATGCCCATTCCGCCTCAGTTGCAAAGCTTCGTCGACGACGAGCTTGCCCGCGCCCCGGCGCTGATCGCCCAGACACTCGACGATGTGTCGGGGCGCTTGCGCAACGCCGCCGATCGGGAGCTGACGACCGGCCTGCTGCAGCGGGCGGCCCTCTTTCGGTCGGCGTTCGTCGATTCGCTGCGTGAGCGCGTCCATGCCGAGATGGCGCGCGACGACGGTGGCAGCGGCATGGCGCCGCCCAGTGGCCTGGGTGGCCTGATGTTGATGGACGAAGCGCGGGTCGATATCGACATCGAGATCTCGCGGGCGACCCAGCTGATCGACACGGTGGCCGAATGGGAGCTGCGCGAGCTTCAGACCTTCACCTCGACACTGATCGGACAGGCGCACGTGAGCGCCGAATCGAACCCGCTGCGGCCGATGCTCTACGCGGCATCGCTCTGGGATGCCGGCTGTGCGGTCTTCCCCCACCAGCATCAACAAGCGGCCCTGCTGCGACTGGCGGCGCCGGTTCTCGCGCAACTGCTGAAGCTCGCCTGGGCGGCAGCGAGCTCGCGCCTCGAACGCCAGGGGGTGAGCGCCAGCCTTTTTCGGACCGTCGTGCTGCCGGCGGGCAGCGCGACGATGCGCGATCCGTCGTCCTCGGGTGTGGGCCGCCCGCCGATGCGGAACCTGCTGTCGTCGATGGTCGGCGACGAGGTTGACGGCAGTCGCCGCACGGACGCTGGCCTGACCGGCAGCAGCCGCTCGAACATGACGGCCACTCCTCACCGAGTGGCCGATCCCTCACCGGCTTTGCCGCCGCTTGCCGACGAGCGCAAAGTGACCGAGCTGCTGACGCGCGTTTTCAATGCGTTTCGGGTCGATCCGCAATTGCAGGCGGCGTTCGTCGCACTGTTGACGCGCCTGCAGGTATCGGCACTGCGAGCGGCGCTGCGCGAGCCATCGACCATCGACTCGACCGGCCACCCCCTCTGGCAGCTTCTCGACCGGATCGGCGAGGCGAGCGCCGGCTACCCCGCGCCCCTGGACCCACGAGGAATCGCCCTCGCCTCCCTCTGCGGACAGCTGGCCGATGGACTCAGCCGGAGCCCGACGCCGGATGCCGCCCTGTTCGCAAAGGCCCTGACCCGGCTCGATGAGTTCCTCGCGGCGCAATTGCAGGCGCAGCTGCGGGCCGCAGAGCATTCGGTCGATGAATTGCGCCGTGCCGAACGGCTGCAGATTCTGCAGGCCCGACTGGTGGAACGTCTGGTCGAGCAGATGGAGCCGATGCGCCCGAGCAAAAACGTACGGCGCTTCATCACCGACACCTGGTCGCAGGTGCTCGCCACCGCCATGCTGCGCTTCGGCGAGGAGTCGCCGCTCGCCAAGGCCAGCGTCTCGGTGGTCGACGACCTGCTGTGGAGCGTGCAG
>CAXTDH010000557.1:0-2950 GCA_964242405.1 uncultured Rhizobacter sp.
CAATACGACAGCGCGGACTACGACGCCTCGTTCAATCCCGACCCTTCCGCCGACTTCCGCACCCGGCTGCGCACCTCGGTCGTGTCGCTCGACTACCGTGGCGAGGTCTCGACCTTCTGGACGACGACGGCGCAAGTCGCGCGCAACACCGATGACCTGAAAAGCGGCGGCACCACGCAGAGCCGCTACAAGACGACCCGTGACCAGGCGACCTGGCAAAACGCCCTGCACTTCGGCCCCGACCAACAGGTGCTGGCGGCCTACGAATACCTGCGCGAGAGCGCCAAGGCCGACAGCTACGGCAACCGGCCGGTGCGCCACAACAACGCGGCGGTGCTCGGCTACGCCGGGCGCTTCGGCGCCAGCGGCCTGGAGGCGAGCCTGCGCTTCGACGACAACTCGGCGTACGGCAACAACACCACCGGCAGCGTCGGCTACACCTACGCCGTCACGAACGCGTTGAAGCTGCGGGCACTGGCCGGCACCACCTTCCGGGCGCCGACCTTCAACGACCTCTACTACCCGCAGTACGGCGTTGCCACTGTCAAGCCGGAACGCGGCCGCAGCTTCGAGATCGGCGCGGCATGGCAATCGGGCACCCAAAGCGCCTCGGCAACCGTCTACCGCAACCGAGTCCGCGACCTGATCAACTACGACCCGGACCCGAACGGCACCGACTGCCCGAAGGGCTTCTTTGGCTGCGCCGCGAACATCGGCCGGGCGCGGCTGCAGGGTGCCACCTTCACTGTCGCCGATCGCTTCGGCGCCCTGGACGTGCGCGGCACGGTCGACCTGCTCGACGCCAAGGACGCCGATTCGGGCGTGCGGCTGGCCCGCCGCGCCGCCCATCAGGAAACGATCGCCGCCGACTACGGCGTCGGCCGCTGGACGGTCGGCGGCTCGGTGGTCGACGTCGGCTCGCGGCCGGACGGTGGCTCGCGGCTCGGCGGCTACGGGCTGGTCGACCTGCGCGCCACCTGGCGCTTCCTGCCGCAATGGCGGCTGGAGGCGAAGCTGCTGAACGCGCTCGACCACCGCGTCGAGCCGCTGCGCGACTACCAGGGCCTCGGCCGTCAGGGCTGGATCGGCATCCGCTTCGATGGCGCCGGGGTCTGAAGGCGTGGTGAGTCGCGGGTTCGGCTTCGCCGCGCTGATCGCAGCCGCGGCTGTGCTCGGAGCAGCGACTGCAGGAAGGACGGCGACCGCGGCTACTCCGACGTCTTCGGCTGCTCCCGTGACAGCTTCGGCCACGTCTGCGGCAACGCAGACCACCGGGCTCGGCTTGCGTGACGACCGCGGCATCACGGTCCAACTGCCGACCGTCCCGAAGCGCATCGTCAGCCTGCTGCCGTCGCTCACCGAAAGCGTCTGCGCACTCGGCGCCTGCACGTCGCTGGTCGGCACCGACCGCTATTCGGACCACCCGGCGAGCGTTGCCGCCCTGCCCAAACTCGGCGGCATCGACGATGCGCAGATCGAGCGCATCGTTTCGCTCAAGCCCGACGTGGTGCTCGCGGCGGGCGGTGCGCGGGTCGTCGACCGGCTCGAATCGCTCGGCGTCCGCGTGCTGGTGCTCGAGTCGCGCGACCGGGCGGAAGTGGCACACAGCCTGGTGCTGCTCGCGACGATGCTCGGCCGTCCGGGGGAAGCCGCCCGGGTGCTGGCCGCGATCGACGATCAGATCCGGCGCGCCGCCGAACGGGTGCCGCCGGCGGTGCGCGGCAAGCGCGTCTACTTCGAGGTCGACGCCACGCCCTACGCCGCGGGCGCCAGCTCCTTCATCGGCGAAACGCTGACACGGCTCGGCATGGTCAACGTGGTGGCGCCGGAACTCGGGCCCTTTCCGCGCCTGAACCCGGAATTCGTCGTCCGTGCCCAGCCGGACATCGTCATCGCCGGCCAACGTGACCTGGCCGGCATGGCGCAGCGCCCCGGTTGGTCGTCGATCCGGGCGCTGGCCCGGGGCCAGACCTGCAGCTTCCCGGGGGACCGCTACGAGGTGCTGGTCCGGCCCGGGCCGCGGATGGGCGAAGCGGCGACGCTGCTGGCCGATTGCCTGGTCGCGATCGGCCGATTGCTGCATTGAGGCCGCACGTCGCACGTCGCACGTTGCACCTGGCACCTCGTGCACCGAGCATCCAGGCACGACCATCCGCAGCGACCGGACCGCTCATGAACCCTGCGCCAAGCCCGCATGCTCATCCCGACGAGGCGGCTGTGCTGGAATGCGGCGTGAGCCCTGCCGTCGCGGGGCCTCCGCACAAAGGAACACGATCATGGAATACCGTCAACTCGGCCGATCCGGCTTCCGCGTACCGGCCCTTTCCTTCGGCACCGGCACGTTCGGCGGCCAGGGCGAGTTCTTCAAGGCCTGGGGCAGCACCGACGTCGCCGAAGCACGGCGCCTGGTCGACATCTGCCTGGACGCCGGCGTCTCGATGTTCGACAGCGCCGACATCTACTCCGCCGGCGCCGCCGAAGCCATTCTCGGCGCGGCGATCAAGGGCCGGCCGCGCGACAGCGTCATCATCTCGACCAAGGCGACCTTTCGCTCCGGCACCGGCCCGAACGACGTCGGCTCGTCACGCCACCACCTGATCGAAGCGGTCGAGAAGGCGCTGAAGCGCCTCGGCACCGACTACATCGACATCTTCCAGCTCCACGGCTTCGACGCGATGACGCCGGTCGAGGAGGTGCTCGGCACCCTCGATGACCTGATCCGCGCCGGCAAGCTGCGCTATGTCGGCGCCTCGAACTTTTCCGGCTGGCATCTGATGAAATCGCTGGCGACGGCCGACCGGCTGGGGCTGCCGCGTTACGTCGCCCACCAGGCGTATTACTCGCTGGTCGGCCGCGACTACGAATGGGAGCTGATGCCGCTGGCCATCGACCAGGGGGTCGGCGCAATCGTCTGGAGCCCCCTCGGCTGGGGCCGGCTGACGGGCAAGAT
>CAXTDH010000558.1:0-2949 GCA_964242405.1 uncultured Rhizobacter sp.
TCAACCCGGCCGACCTGCGCATCGACACCTACCGTGCCAGCGGCGCCGGCGGCCAGCACATCAACAAGACCGATTCGGCGGTGCGCCTGACGCACATCCCGACCGGCATCGTCGTTCAGTGCCAGGACGGCCGCAGCCAGCACAGCAACCGCGACGTCGCCTGGAAGCGGCTGCGCTCGCGGCTCTACGACCACGAGATGCGGAAGCGCCAGGAGGAGCAACAGAAGCTCGAGGACACCAAGACCGACGTCGGCTGGGGGCACCAGATTCGCTCGTACGTGCTCGACCAGAGCCGCATCAAGGATCTGCGGACGAACTACGAGGTCAGCAACACCCAGAAGGTGCTCGACGGTGACCTCGATCCGTTCATCGAGGCCAGCTTGAAGCAGGGCGTGTGATGAAGATCGGCGTTCCCTTGGCACTCGGCCTCGCGATCACCGGCCAGGTGCTGTACCACGTCACGCAGAAGAGCGTTGGCGCCGGCACCCACCCTGTCGTCTCGCTGGTCGCTTTCTACCTGATCGCGGCGCTGCTGAGCTTGCCGCTGCTGTGGTTGTTTCCCTTGCGGGCGTCGGTCGCGGAAGAGGTCGGTCGGCTCGACTGGGCGGTCTTCGGCGTGGGGGTCTCGATCGTGCTGATCGAAGTCGGCTTCCTGTTGGCCTACCGCGCCGGCGGCAACCTGTCGAGCGCGTTCGTGTCGACGGCCGCGGCGGTCACGGTGGCCCTTTTCCTGGTCGGCCTGGTGATGTTCGGCGAGCGCAGCTCGGCGACGCGGCTCGCGGGCGTCGCGCTCTGCCTGGGCGGCGTCTGGCTGGTGTCGCGGCCGGTCGCTGCCACGCCATGAAGGCGCTGCTCTTCGATCTCGACGGCACGCTGATCGACAGCATGCCGCACCATGAACGCGCGTGGCTGAACTGGTATTCGCAACGCGGCCTGGCGATGGACGCCGACGGCAGCAATTTCTTCTCGGCCACGGCTGGCCGTGCGAATGCCGAGATCCTGGCCGATCTGTTTCCCGACGCGTCGGCCGACGTCATCGCCGCGATGGCCGGCGAAAAGGAGGCCATCTACCGCAGCCTCGCCGCCGAGTCGCTGGCGCTGATCGATGGCGCCGAAGCCTTCCTGCGCCGGGCGCGGGCCGCCGGTCTGCGGCTCGCCGTGTGCACCGCCTCGACGCCACCCAACATGGCGCTCGCCTTCCAGCGCTTCGGCATCGACGGCTGGGTCGACACGGTCATCAGCCCGGCGGATGCCATGTCGGCCGGCCCGGTGCCCGGCGCACCGGTCCGCGGCAAGCCGCATCCGGACATCTTTCTCGAGGCCGCCCACCGGCTCGGCGTCGCGCCGGCCGATTGCGTCGTCTTCGAGGACGCGCCGCTCGGCGTGGAAGCCGCACGGCGTGCCGGCATGGCGGCGGTGGCGCTCACCACGACGCTGCCGGCCGCCGCTTTCGCCGGCTTCGACCATCTGCTCGCGGTCGTCAGCGACTTCACCGAACTCGACCTGTCGGCCTTGATTGCCGCTCATGGCAAGCAGCCACCACTTGCTCCCGCGGTCACGAACTCCGCAGCGATGAACGAATCAGCGAAAGCACCCCCATGATGCGCGAAGGCACCCCCGCCCTGATCCGCCGCGAGGATTACACCGCGCCGGCCTTCTGGGTGCGCAGCGTCGACCTCTGCTTCGACCTCGACCCGGTCAAGACGATGGTCATCAGCCGGATGACGGTCGAGCGCAATGTCGACGTCCTGGCCGAGCCGCTGCGGCTGCACAGCGAGGAGTTGAACCTGACGCGGCTGCTGGTCAACGGCGAATCGATGTCGTTTCGGACCGAGGACGGCCTGCTGGTCATCGACGGCCTGCGCGACGCGCCGCCCGGCCCGTTCACGCTCGAGATCCGCAGCACCTGCGCGCCGGACAAGAACACCCAGCTGTCCGGCCTCTACACCTCCGGTGGCGGCCTGTTCACCCAATGCGAGGCGCAGGGCTTTCGCCGCATCACCTACTTCCTCGACCGGCCGGACGTGATGGCCGTCTACACCGTCACCCTGCGCGCCGACAAGGCGGCCTTTCCCGTCCTGCTGTCCAACGGCAACCTGGTCGACCAGGGCGAACTCGCCGGTGGCCGGCACTTCGCGAAATGGCACGACCCGTTCCCTAAGCCCAGCTACCTGTTCGCGCTGGTCGCCGCCGACCTGGTTGCCCGTGAACAGCACATCCGCACCCGTTCGGGCAGCGACCACCTGCTGCAGGTGTATGTGCGGCGCGGCGACCTGGGCAAGACCGAACACGCGATGAACTCGCTGATCGCGTCGGTCGTCTGGGACGAAGCCCGGTTCGGCCTGCCGCTCGACCTCGAACGCTTCATGATCGTCGCGGTCGAGGACTTCAACATGGGGGCGATGGAGAACAAGGGCCTCAACATCTTCAACACCAAGTATGTGCTGGCCACGCCCGCGACCGCCACCGACGCCGCCTATGCCGGCATCGAATCGGTCGTCGGCCACGAGTACTTCCACAACTGGACGGGCAACCGCATCACCTGCCGCGACTGGTTCCAGCTCTGCCTGAAGGAAGGCCTGACGGTCTATCGCGACCAGGAGTTCTCGGCCGACGAGCGCTCCCGCGCGGTCGCCCGGATCACCCAGGTGGGCACGCTCCGGGCGCGCCAGTTCACGGAGGATGCGGGCCCGCTCCGCCATTCGGTCCGCCCCGCGCAGTATCGCGAGATCAACAACTTCTACACGGCGACGGTCTACGAGAAGGGGGCCGAGCTCGTCCGCATGCTGGCCATTCTGCTCGGGCCCGACGCGTTCGGGCGCGGCATGGCGCTCTACTTCGAGCGCTGCGACGGCACGGCCGCGACCGTGGAGGATTTCCTGGCGGCCTTCGCGGAGGCGAGCGGCCGCGACCTCGGCGCCTTCGCGCGCTGGTACGCGGCGGTCGGCA
>CAXTDH010000559.1:0-2941 GCA_964242405.1 uncultured Rhizobacter sp.
GACCGTGCAGGCTTTCGAGCGGCGGCTGGCGGCTTGCCTCGCGGCGCCTTCGATCGGCGTTTGGTCCTATGATGAATCGCTCTGGCGGCACCTCGCCGGAGCGGCACAGGAAATCGGTTCGTGACCTACCCGAAAGAGCTACCGCTCGCGTCCCTGCAGTTCTACGCGACGGCCCCCTACCCCTGCAGCTACATCGACGGCCGCATGGCGCGCTCGCAGGTGGCGACGCCCAGCCATCTCATCCACGCCGATGCCTACTCCGGCCTGGTCGCGAACGGCTTCAGGCGCAGCGGCATGTTCACCTATCGCCCCTACTGCGATGGTTGCAAGGCCTGCCTGCCGCTGCGCATTCCGGTCGCGACCTTCGAGGCCACCCGCAGCCAGCGGCGCGCCTGGAAGGCGCATGGCAACCTCGAGGCGCGCGTCTTGCGCCTCTGCTTCGTGCCCGAGCACTACCAGCTCTATCTCCGCTATCAAGCCGGCCGCCACCTCGGCGGCGGCATGGACCACGACAGCGTCGACCAGTACACCCAGTTCCTGCTGCAGAGCCGGGTCAATTCGCGCCTGGTCGAGTTCCGCGAGCCGTCGGAGGATGGCTCGGGCACGTTGAAGATGGTGTCGATCCTGGATGTGCTCAACGACGGGCTGTCGGCGGTCTACACCTTCTACGAGCCGGAGCCACGCACCAGCTACGGCACCTACAACGTCATGTGGCAGATCGAGCAGACGCGGCTTTTGAAACTGCCGCACGTCTACCTCGGCTACTGGATCGCCCAGAGCGGCAAGATGGCGTACAAGGCGCAGTTCGGGCCGCACGAGCTGCTGACGAACGGGCGATGGCTGCCGCAGGCGCAGGTGGACGCGGAATCGCCGGCCGGCACGGCGGCGGCGGCGACGACGCCGTTGTCGTTCCCCGTCAGGCGAGGCGGCTGACCACCTCGTCGGCGAGCGCCAGGCTGGCGGTCAGCCCGGGTGACTCGATGCCGAAAAGGTTCAGCAGGTTGGCGATGCCGTGGGCCTCAGGGCCTTGCAGCACGAAATCCTGCGTGCCGGCGACTTTCGGTCGAACACCGCTGTAGGCCGGTGCCAGGGCGCCGTCGGGCAAGCCCGGCCAATAACGGCGGATGGCGGCCTCGAAGGCACGGCCCCGTGCGGGGTCGACGCGGTAGTCGAGGGCGTCCGGGTCGTCGGTTTCGAGCCAGTCGACATCTGGCCCGAACCGCGCCTGTCCGGCGAGGTCGAGCGTCAGGTGGGTGCCGAGCCCGCCCACTTCGGGCACCGGATAGACGAGGTGTCGGAACGGAGCTCGGCCGTTCAGTGAAAAGTAGCAGCCCTTGGCGAACGACGACCTGGGGACGCTGGCCGTCGGCAAGCCGTCGATCCGTGACGCGACCTGCGGTGCCCACAGCCCGGCCGCGTTGACCACCCGGTGGGCGGCGATCGTCGACGGCGACGCGCCGCCGATACGCAGCCGATGGGCTCGAGCGCCGGTTGCCGTGTCCACCTGCTCGACCGGCGACCGCAGCACCAGGGCACCCCCCGCCGCTTCCAGGTCGCCCTGCAGCGACAGCATCAGGCCATGGCTGTCGACGATGCCGGTCGATGGTGACCAGAGGGCGGCGACCACGTCGAGCGCCGGCTCCATGGCCCGCACCTGCTCGCGATCGAGGAATCGCAGGTCGGTGACGCCGTTGCGAACCGCGCCGGCCTGGATGTCGGCGAGGGCGTCGCGCTGTGGCACGGTCGTCGCGACCAGCAACTTGCCGCAGCGCCGGTGGGCGATGCCGTGCGATTCCAGATAGGGGTACAGCCGCTGGCGGCCGGCGACGCAGAGACGCGCTTTCCAGGAGCCGGCCGGGTAGTAGATGCCGGCGTGGACCACCTCGCTGTTGCGCGAACTGGTGCCGGTGCCGATCGCATCGGCGCGCTCGAGCACGATCGTTTCCAGGCCGCGGCGGGCGAACTCGCGGCCGATCGCTAACCCGACCACTCCTGCGCCGATGACGACCGCGTCGACCGTGTCCATGTCCGCCAGTGTCTGAATGCCGATCGGGCCATGGTGGGCGGTGAGGGTTTCGAACCCCCGACCCCAACAGTGTGAATGTTGTGCTCTACCCCTGAGCTAACCGCCCTCGCCCGCTGCGCCGGCCCGTCGTCGACAAGGCGTGCCGTGCGTTCGGGCAGTGGAAAATTATGCCACAGCGACGCCCGGCTCCCAGGCGCGCCAGACCGTCCGTCCGTCGCTCGCCTTGTCGAGCTCCACCAGTAGGCGGGCGTGTTCGGCCGCTTCGTCGTGGCTCGCTTCGATCACGACCAGTTCGAGCGCGTGCAGGTCGATCGCAAAGGCGGCCGCGCTCGCCGAATCGACTTCTTCATCCTCGATGACCAGCGAGTTCTGCCCCCGGGTCATGCGGATATAGACCTCGGCGAGCAGGCCGGCATCGAGCAGTGCCCCGTGCAAGGTGCGGTTCGAGTTGTCGACCTCCAGGCGCTTGCAGAGGGCGTCGAGCGAGTTCGCCTTGCCGGGAAACAGGTCGCGCGCCATGGCGAGACTGTCTTCGATCCTGCCGACGAAGCTCGGCAGCGGCGGCCGGTCGATGCGGCGCAACTCTTCGTCGAGGAAGCCGACGTCGAAACTGGCGTTGTGGATGATCAACTCGGCGCTGGCCAGGTAGTCGAGCAGCCGGCCGGCAATGCTCTCGAACAGCGGCTTGTCGGCCAGGAACTCCTCGGTCAGCCCATGCACCTTCAATGCGTCCTCGTGACTCGGGCGCTGCGGGTTGAGGTAGAAGTGCAGGTCGTTGCCGGTGAGCCGTCGATTGATCATCTCGACGCAGCCGATTTCAATGATGCGGTCACCGCCCTCGGGGCTGAGGCCGGTGGTTTCGGTGTCGAGGAAGATCTGTCGCGTGTCGGCGGTGCTGGGGAGGGCGGGGGGTGT
>CAXTDH010000560.1:0-2931 GCA_964242405.1 uncultured Rhizobacter sp.
CAAGAACGGCGCGATGACGCTCTACACCTACAAGGGCGACAAGCGGGACCAAATCGCCGTGATGCGTTGATGGTCGGCGCAATGCAATGAACGAAAGGGCGCCG
This sequence comes from uncultured Rhizobacter sp., assembly GCA_964242405.1. Taxonomy (GTDB): domain Bacteria; phylum Pseudomonadota; class Gammaproteobacteria; order Burkholderiales; family Burkholderiaceae_C; genus LMDS01. Next base: position 105 of record CAXTDH010000560.1, read on the forward strand.
GTGGCGCCCTTTTGCTTCGCTGCCCATTCCCCCGTTGCCGCCGTTCGGGGCGCCAGGGGGCATGGGGAACGGCTCCACGAACCCTCAGGCGCGGCCGGGCTCTAAAGCGACGAACCGGTCGGTGCAGATGAAGCCAGCAGCAGCAGGCTCTCTCGCTCCAACGGGGCCGAATCGGCCATTGCGGTTTCGGCTGCGTCACCGCTTTTCGGTGTGTGCGTGTCGAGCAACACCCGCCAACCGCCCACGGGCAATTCGAATCGCGCCGCTTCCTGCCCTGCGTTGATCAAGAGCAACAAGGGCGATGGGGAGAGGCCCGGTTCGCCGATCAGGCAGCCGAGCACGCGGTCTTGCGGATCCGACCAGGCATCGACCTGCAACGGCTCGCCCTGTCGGTCGATCCAGGCCAGGTCGTGCCGGCCGAGCGCGTTCGTCAGCCCGCTGTACCACCGGTTGGCGAACGGCCGGGCCGAGCGCCGCAATGCGATGACTTGGGCGGTGAACGCGATCAGGTCGTCGTCCGCCGCCTGCCAGTCGATCCAGGTGACCGGGCTGTCCAGGCAGTACGGGTTGTTGTTCCCGCCCTGCGTGTGGCCGAGCTCGTCGCCGGCGGCGATCATCGGCGTGCCCTGCGCCAGCAGCGTGGTCGCGAGCAACGCCCGTTGCAATCGGGCGCGCCGGGCGTTGACGGCCGGGTCGTCGCTCGGGCCTTCGACGCCGCAGTTGTTCGACAGGTTGTTGCCGGTACCGTCGCGGTTGTCCTCGCCGTTGGCCTGGTTGTGCTTGTCGTCGTAGCTGACGAGATCGCGCAACGTGAAGCCGTCGTGGGAGACGACGTAGTTGATCGACTCGGCCGGCGCCCGGGCGCGTGCCTGGTAGATGTCGCTGGAGGCACACAGGCGCTGGGCGAAGGCACCTCGCGAACTCGGGTGGCCGAGCCAGAAGGCACGCATGTCGTCGCGGAACCGGTCGTTCCATTCCGGCCAGCCGCGCGGGAAGCCGCCGACCTGATAGCCGCCGGGGCCGATGTCCCAGGGTTCGGCGATCAGCTTGACCCTCGCAAGGGTCGGATCCTGCGCCGCAGCGGTAAAGAAGGCGGCACCGCGGTCGAAGGAACCGTCCTGGCCGCGGGCCAGCACGGTCGCCAGGTCGAAGCGAAAGCCGTCGACGTGCATCTCCTCCACCCAATACCGCAAGCTGTCGAGCACCATCTGCAGCACCCGCAGCTGGCGCAGGTCGACCGTGTTGCCGCAGCCGGTGTGGTTCTCGTGAACCAGCTTCTGCAATGGGTCGAGCCGGTAATAGCTGGCGTTGTCGAGGCCCTGGAAGGCGATGCAAGGGCCGGTGCTGTCGTTCTCCGCCGTGTGGTTGTAGACGACGTCGAGCAGCACCTCGATTCCGGCGGCATGTAGCGCCTTGACCATGGCGCGGAACTCGTTGCGCAGCGCCAGGCCCGAGGAACGCGCAGCGGCGCTGCCGAGCGTCGGCTCGGGGCTGAAGAAGCCGATCGTGTTGTAGCCCCAGTAGTTGACGAGGCCCAGCTTCGCCAGCCGCTCCTCGTCGACATGGTGCTGCACCGGCAACAGGCACAGGGCGGTCACGCCCAGGCGCTTCAGATGGTGGATCGATGCCGGATGGGCGAGACCCGCGTAGCTGCCGCGCAACTCCGGCGGCACGTCCGATTTCAGCGCCGAGTAGCCCTTGACGTGCAATTCGTAGATGACGGTGTCGGCAATAGCGGTCGACAGGGGCCGGTCGTCGCCCCAATCGAAGGCGTCGTCTTCGACCACGCGCGCCTTGCACGCTGTGGCCGCGTTGTCGCGCGTGTCCATCTGCCTCGGAAACTGGCGATCGGCGGCGAACTGCTCATCCGTCCAGGCGAAGTGGCCGATGATTTCTCGGGCGTAGGGGTCGAGCAGCAGTTTGTTCGGGTTGAAGCGCAGCCCCTTGTCCGGCCGCCACGGCCCGTGGGCGCGCAGGCCGTACACCATGCCGGCGCGGGCCCCGCGGACATAGCCGTGCCAGACGTCGTTGGTGTGCGCCGGCAGCCGCAGCCGTGCGGTCTCGACAGCGCCCTCGGCATCGAAGACGCAGAAGTCGATCGCCTGGGCGTTCGCCGAGAACACCGCGATGTTGAGGCCGTCGCCGTCGGGGTGGACGCCCATCGGCCAGGGCAGGCCGGCCTCGACCGTCAGCGTCGACACATCGACTGCCGCCGACGCGGCTGCCGCCCCACCGCGCGCCGTCAAGCCGTCATCCATTGAAACATCACCGTGGCGAGAGGTGGCAGATCGATGACGATCGAGTTGCGCCTGTCATTGCAGCCGACCGCCGAGCTGCTCGCGGCACCCAGTGGCGTGCCGACGTTGCTGCCGCCGTAGTGGGCCGAGTCGGTGTTGAGGCATTCGCGCCAGGTGCCGGGCCGGGGCACGCCCAGGCGCAGGCCCAGCCGCGGCGTGGGCGTGAAGTTGCAGACGACGAGCATCGCCGGCCCGTCGCGATCCACGCCGTAGCGCAGAAAGGCGAGCACCGAACGCTCCGCGTCGTCGGCACTCACCCATTCAAAGCCTGAAGCGTCGAAATCGCGCTCGTGAAGCGCCGGGGTCTGGCGGTACAGCCGGTTCAGGTCACGCACCAGGTTGCGGATGCCGGCGTGCGGATTGCCGGCCGCCGAAGGCTCGTCGAGCAGGTGCCAGTCGAGGCTCTGCTCGAAGTTCCACTCCCGCTCCTGGGCGAATTCGCAGCCCATGAAGAGCAGCTTCTTGCCCGGATGGCCGAACATGAAGCCGTAGCAGGCGCGCAGGTTGGCGAACTTCTGCCAACGGTCGCC
>CAXTDH010000561.1:0-2929 GCA_964242405.1 uncultured Rhizobacter sp.
CCGGTGAATGGATCCACCGGCTCAGGATGCGCCGGGCCGGCGGCAGGCCGAGCCGCGCGCGCAGCCGGTCGAGTCGTGGCGCGATCAACCGGTCGCTGATGAACCGCTCGCTCGTCCATTGCAACGCCCGCAGCACCGGGGCCGGCAGCCAGGAGAGGCTGCCGATGCCGGCCAGCACCGGCGGATCGAAGGCCGAGGGCATGCAGTACGGCGAGAGGTGCACCGTCGCCGCCGGCACACCGGTCGTCTCCTGCACCAGGCGGACGGCCCACGACAGCGTGCTGCCGACCAGCACGGTGCCGGGGCGCTCCTCCGCCAGGGCCGCCAGGCTGTCGTAGGCCGCGGGCAGCCGGTCGAGCAGCTCGTCGAGCAGGAGCAGCGCGCCGCGTCGCGGATCCCAGAGATCGGCCCGCTGCACCATCGCCTCGAATTCGCCGGGCAGGCCGAGCGGCACGAACTCCAGGCCGGCGCGCCGCACCCGTTCCCCGAACGGCTCGGCAGCGAGCAGGCGAACGGCGTGGCCGCGGCGGGTCAGCGCCTGGCCGACGGCGATGAAGGGGTGGACATCGCCGGCACTGCCGAGGGCGCTGATGAGGAACTGCACGACTGATTGTCGGCGCGCCCTGCGCTGCAGTGGCGGGCACGCCCCGACCGCCCCGACCGCCCCATCCCGGCCGTCAGGCCGATCGACGGGCGACAGGCGCCGGCCGTGCGCCACTGCCGGCGAGCAACTGGACGATGCTCGCGACCACTATATTGAGCACCAGCGCGATGATCCCGGTGTACAGCGCGTACGACCCGCCGCCGACCACGAAGGTGTGCACCGGCTTGATCCCGTCGGCGAACGCCAGCCAGGTGCCGCCGGCCAGCCCCACCGCCCAGCCGGTCAGCAGCGCCGGCGCCCGGTACCAGCCGAAGAAGAGACCGAAGACGACCGCCGGAAACGTCTGCAGGATCCAGACGCCGCCGAGCAACTGCAGGTCGAGCGCGAACTTGGTCGGCAGGAAGATGATGAAGACGAGTGCGCCGACCTTCACCACCAGCGAGACGATCTTGGCGACCTGCGCCTCGCCCTGCGGCGTCACGTCCGGCTGAACATACGCCTTCCAGAAGTTGCGGGTGAAGAGATTCGCCGCGCCGATCGACATCACCGCCGCCGGCACCAGCGCGCCGATGGCGATCGCCGCGAACGCGAAGCCGGCGAACCACGACGGGAACAGCGAATTAAAGAGCGCCGGCACGACGTCGTTGTTGGTCGCCACTTTCAGGTTCGCCGCATATGCCATGTAGCCGAGCAAGGCGATCAGCCCGAGCAGCACCGTGTAGGCCGGCAGGAAGACGGCGTTCTTGCGGATCGTGTTGGCGCTTTTCGCGGCGAAGATGCCGGTCAGGGTGTGCGGGTACATGAAGGCGGCCATCGCCGAGCCGATCGCCAGCGACGCATACGGCAGGTACTGCGACGGCTTCAACGTCAGGCCGGTCGCGCCGCCCTTGGCCGCGAAGGCATCGCCCGCCACCTGGAACACATGGGCGTAGCCGCCGAGCCTCATTGGCACCAGCACCACCGCCACCAGCACGACGATGTAGATCATCAAGTCCTTGACGAAGGCGATCAACGCCGGCGCCCGCAGGCCCGCCTTGTAGGTGTAGAGCGCGAGGATGATGAAGGCGGCGGCCAGCGGCACCTCGCCGGTCAGGCCGAGCGCCTTGATGACCACCTCCATGCCCACCAGCTGCAGGGCGATGTAGGGCATGGTCGCGAGCACGCCGGTCACGGCGACGGCCAGCTCGAGCGGGCGCGAGCCGTAGCGGCCCCAGACGACGTCGGCCGCGGTGACGTGCCCGGCCTTTTGCGCCGCGTGCCAGAGCCGCGGCATGATGACGAAGACGATCGGGTAGACGAGGATGGTGTAGGGCAGCGCGAAAAAGCCGTAGGCGCCGACGGCGTAGACCAGTGCCGGCACGGCGATCACGGTGTAGGCGGTGTAGAAATCGCCGCCGACCAGGAACCAGGTGATCCAGGTGCCGAAGTTGCGCCCGCCGAGGCCCCATTCGTCGAGGTGGGCGTCGTGCGCCTTGCCGCCGGTCTGCCAGTTCGACGCCCAGAAGCCCATCACGGTGACGAGCACGAAAAAGAAGACGAAGACCGCCAGCGCGGTCCAGTTGATCTGTGCGGCGGTCGCCATCAGTCGTCCTCCTTCGCGTACTGATGCCGGTAGACGATCCAGATCACGAGCGCCGTCAACGGCACCCAGGCGAGCTGGTACCAGTAGAAGAAGGGGAAACCGAACAGCGCCGGCAGCGCCTGGTTGTAGAACGGGATCCAGAGCAGCCCGACGAAGGGGAGTAGCAGCAGGAGGGACATAGGGCGTCATCCACGGCCGATGAGCGCCGAAGCGGGCAAAACGAGTGCCCGACGAACAGATTCCGGCGGCTCAGGAAGAGGCGTTGCTCGACGCCGCAGCGGCGGCCACGTCCGCACCGGAGCCTGAGCCGGTGGCCGAGCTGGCGGTGGTGGCTGAGCTGGTTCCGGTGCCGGTCACCGCCTCCTTTTCGAGCGTCACCACACCGCGGCCTCCCCCGTCACCGGCGTCGCCCTGTTGCAGCAGCAGGGTGACCAGCACGGTGCAGCCGTCGGGCGTCGTCAGCGAATGGCGCTGGCCGCCGGGCAGCACCAGCAATTGCCCGGCGCCCAAGCGGCGCGAGGCGTCGGGCATGACGATATCCACCTCACCCTGCAGACAGTGGATGAGGCAGTCTTCGGCGACATGGTGCTCCGGCTGCGGGTGGTCCGGGCTCAGCACCAACCGCAGCAATTGCAGGCGGTCGGTCTTGAGCAGGCTGGTGCTCACCGGGGTGGCCGACCCGGCACCGAGCGGGCCGATGTCGATCACGTCGAGCGGTTGGGAATGCGGCATTGCCATTGAGG